>CANFUB010000012.1 GCA_947450015.1 Bacteroidota bacterium
AATTGATTAAATAGGTTGCGATACTTCCAAGTTTGTTTGCATTATCAATATAGGCATAGTTAAACGAGGTGGTCGACTGATTGGCCTTTTTAACATAAAGTACCAAACTATCGGGTTTAAAATTTGGAATTTCATATCTGCTTGTTGTTGCATTCCAATAAATATAGGCTGGCGAAGCGACTGCGGGATTTGGAAAAAGCAAACGGCCATTGTATACCAATACACCATTTGTTGCAGTATCAGGCAATGTGGTTAATGCTAACTTACCATTGGCACCAGAGTTGCCGCGGAATCTTCCATCCTCTAAATCGGAGCCTGACATTTTACCGGGCATTACATTGGTTGATGCTGAACTAACAGTGGTATCAGATGTTCCAGAAGCAGTATTTAAATTAATTAATTGCGTAAACCTTGAATTCCCTGAACTTCTATAGATAACTGAATCCGGATTGACTAAGAATGTTTTGTTGTGAGCAAAAGGTGTTCTTTCAATACCAAAATTAACATTGCTGATATTAGCAGTGGTAAATGTAACGGTTATGTTCCCATTTGCAGTACCTGATTCTATACCTGTTCCAGCGGCATTACTCGAACCAAACTGTTCGCCAGTATTGGCATAATTCGTTGGCAAGCTTGCTGCAGGAGCAGTAGCACCAATGGCTACCGAAGATGTCGACAAACGGATGGTATATGAAGAAGAGCGAACACCTGTTAACGTATATGTACCATTCGGATTTACGCGTGCGCTATCGATTACTAAACCTAAATTATTAACGAGGTAGGTATACAATTGTGTGCCTGTATAAACACCCTTAGCAGTGCCATCGATGGCACCATTTACTAAACCATTTGCATCGTTAAAGATGGTTCCAGTAACATTTAATATACAACCAGAGGTTCTTGCAAAAATAACTGCACGCGCGCTTGTATTACTGCAATTGGCATCCTTTATTTTTATTAAATAGGATCCAGGCTCTAAATTTAAAATTGTGAATGAATCTTTGTTGGTGGTGAATTGCGAATATGTATTGGTTGTTTCGTTGAACCAAAACACCTTATAGGGTGCGACACCGCCGGTGTAGGTAACCTTTAAACTATCCGTATTATTTCCAGAACAAATTGAATCAGAAGATTTGATGACTTTATCTCTTAGATTTACTTGAATATTGGGCACGGTATAGCCCGCATCAACATTGGGTGCCGCTAAAGGACCACCATTTTGACCCCAAACTAACACAAGGTTTTTTCCTTTTGTACCAGTATTATTCTTTCCTGACTTGGTCCATATATTGGCCCCATCGAGGGTACCAGTTGTAGAACCAATGGTAATGGTTTGAAAAGCATTAATAGCAATACCTGAATCACTTTTAGTTTCATTATAATTAATGCCCCCAATTGTTACTATGGCATCTACTGCATCAACATCTGCATTAAACGACACCCTATCAGGTTTACCGTCACCATTTACATCCACATAAAGATAGGTAAAGCTATCTACCGTAATTAAAGCTTGTTCATCATTCTCGGTCCCGTAGCTCGCATTAAACGGGTCGCAACCAGCACCAATACTCATTAAAACCTGTGTCGTTAAATTCACGGTTGGTACTGGTGTAAAACCCCAATCGGAAGTGGCACTAGCGTGATCGACAGAGGTAATCATTGCAAATCCTGTAGTAGAACAATATCGGTAACCAAGGCCAGACAAATTCACGTCTTGAAAATTTGTTGACTTGGCATTCACCGTTAGTGTAGATGTAGCTCCAGCAGCTGTTGTTCTAGTTACAGTAATGGCAGAATTGGTAGGATTGTATAGAAACACCCGCATATTTTCTTGCGGTACAGCGGGCATATAATAACAAGTTGAAAATTGAGAATTAGGGAGCAATGAGTAGGTACGACCCTCATAGCCAACACCTGCTGTTTGAAAATCACCCGTCATAAAAGTTACCATGATGGGCTTATTGGCGCGAACGGTACCCCCTTGTTTAACTGAATCGACGATAGAATTGAAGCGACTGTCTACATAACGCGTTTCACCTTCATCGAGGGTGTCGCGAATATCAATGGTTCCATTGGCATCTTTGTCGATTCGTATGATTGTATTGTTTTGACATGCCATGATTGATAGGCTCGCTATCTCGGTTGACACACCTCCACCTGTCGTATTTTGACCAACTGGAAATGTATAGAGTGTATCCCATTTTTTTACAGCAGGAACTGCAGCACCCGAAACACTTACGGTACCAGCATTGCCCCAAGTAAATTTTGCTAAAGCACCAATGCCTCCAACGAAAATTTTATCTTTCCCGTCGTAATCGATGGTTCCTTGAAGTGTTGCATCGCTTCCTGCGGCATTAGGATTGTAGGATACAGCGCCTGAGTGGCCCGAATTTAAAGTATTAGAAAGTATTATTGCCTTACCTGCATCTAACAAGTCGGTTGGAAAACCAGGTGCAACACCATTGGTTAAATCGCCATCACCCCATACCAAGGTGGTCGACTGTGAGGGTGATTTGATATTGGCTTCAAATCCATCTTCCCACTGGTCGTAGATAACAACTGCATCGCTCGAAACTGAAAGACCCGTATAAAACTGCATATTATCGCCATTGGCGGATTTAATATCCTTTAAAAAATCCATGGCTTCATTTTCAGGGATGGGAATATAAAACAAGGTAGTGTCGCAATTTGACAAGGCTCTTAAAACCACAAGTGCCGTATCGCAAGTATTATCGGCAGTCGTATAATATTTTCTATCTGGTCCGGCATCGCAAACACGGTATGAAAAATAATCGACCCCTTCGAAATTGGCATTGGGTATATAGGTATAGTTACCGCTATTGGAAAGGGTTAAGGTTCCATTGGCCACATTCACATAACCTAAGGAATAAATGGCAGAATCGCCATCATAATTAATATCATTATTAGACAATGAACCTTTCGCAGTACCTGGATTTAAAAACACACGGGTATCAGCAAATGCATTTACTGGATAAAAACAGGTATGGGTGTAACGCACGCCATCAACATAAGCGCCACCAGCTGTAAGTGTTATTCTAACATAACGAAAACCCCCAGCTGGCACTGTGAAAGTTGCATAAGCCGAAGTGGCTGGTGCAGCAGCGGTACCAGTTAAATTACCCAAACTAGTAAAAGTAACATTGTCATTGGATATCTGAACTGTTGCAGTTGGCGTGCCAGAAATGCGCTGCCAGGCCACGGTGAATGTTGAACCTTGTGCAATCCATCTTTGCAAGTCAATGTTTAATGGAATAGTTGTACTTAAAGTTGCGGAATTGGCCGTAGATAGCACGCTTCCTGAGGCAAGAATAGTACCAACAGCATTTGCACTGTTGGCTGCACCTCCAGATGCGGAGAGGCCAAAACCTGTAGATGCAGTGGCCGAACCAAAGGGACAGGTTTGAGCAAGGAGAAGAGAAGGCAGTAGAAAAAACAAACCAATTACAATTGGTTTCAATTTTGAAAGTGGTGAATTCCAAATACACCAACATTTCTTTAAGCCATACACGTATGGCTGTAAATAAAATAATTTCATTTTAGCTGTATGTTAAAATTAAACAATTGAATTTCTACTTAAAATAGAAACTGCACACAATTAATTTAATTTGGCAAAACAATATAAATAAAATGAATTAAATAGTCTACAGATATACACATAGGGCCTATGGTCCGCAAAGTCTGTATATTTTAGAGAACACTCCTTTAAGATCCTCAATAAATGGCATAATAATGCAAAGAGAACCAAAGTGTTATAAAACAAAAAAAGCCGAACCTAAAAAGGCTCGGCTTCATTTTTAAAATAAATTATTATTGTTTGATGCTTACTAACTCTAATTCAAAAATCAAAGTTTTGTATGGCTCCATCATCATTTCACCAGAATAAGGATTTTGCATCCCTTGTTTACCATAGGCCAATTCGTAAGGAATAATAACCTCCGCTTTAGCACCAACATCAAGCATACTCAATGCTTCTAAGAATCCTTTTACAGCACCACCATTCATAGCCGTTTTTAAAGGCTCTTTTCCAATACTGGAATCGAACAATTTGCCGTCAATAAATTTGCCTGTATAGTGCACATAAACTGTATCCGTAATTGAAGGTTTCACGCCAGTACCTTTGCTTATGGATTTAAACAATAAACCAGAAGGTGTTACTGTGTAACCACCTTGCTTTTTCATTTTTGCAATAAACGCTTCACCTTTTTTTCTTTCTTCACCATATTTGCATTCTGTAAGATAAGCCATGGCTACTTCACGCTCCATTTCTTTATCGATTAAAAGATTGCTATCACCATTTTTCATTACTTGCTCAACTACTGCTTTAAATACATCCCAATTTAATTCCTTTACGTTGTAAGTTTTAAGAATTCTACCAGTGTTGGCTCCAAATGCATAAGCAAATGAATCTTTTTGATTGGCTAATTTAACTTTACCAGGTTTAGATGAGTTGTTACAAGCAGAGAGTGTTACCACTGCTAAAACGATTAAAATAATTTGTTTCATTTTTATAAAATTGGTGCAAATGTAATGATAATAAATTTGAATTACTATGCGATTTTAGTCTAGTTGAATTTGTGTTCGATAAAAAACGCAACCTTTTAAACTGCTCGACGTCTAAAATAAAAAACTACTTATGAAAAAGATAAAACAACACCAGCAACTTAGCAATATTAGACGTTTGCATTTCGCCTTTGGCCTTTGCTTCTTTTGTTGGCAAAATTAGTTATTGGTTAATTGTTAATCGTTATTAAGGGAAATACATAACGGCCCATAATAACTTAATAACCTAATAACTCAATAACTCAATAACCTAATAACTTCAACTAAATGGGCTATCCTTTTCTTTGGCTACTGTATTGTAGACCAACTTATCGAGTAAACGCGGAAAAAATTTACTTAAGAAATGTGTTGCCTTGCCTTGGAAGGTGAGGAATAAATAATTCTTTTTGCGGTCCACAGCCTTGAAAATTTCTGCAGCTACCTCTTCAGGTTGCATCAATTTACTTTCATCAAAGGGACTTTCAGTTTGTTGTTGACCGCCTTTGTTTAAGGCCGTATTACGGATATTTGAAGCGGTGTAACCCGGACAGGCTATCAATACATTTAACCCTGTTTTTCTATTTTCAATTCGCAAAGATTCTAAAAAACCATGCATTGCAAACTTTGATGCAGAATACCCTGTGCGGGCTGGCAGTCCTTTTATGCCTGCTATTGAAGAAACGCCAACAACTGTTCCTTTGGATTTTAGGAGATAAGGCATGGCGTATCTGGTGCAATAAACAGTGCCCCAAAAATTAATGGCCATTACGGCTTCAATCACAGATAAATCGCAATCTGCAAACAAAGCACGCATGCTAATACCAGCATTGTTAATTAGTAAATCGAGTTGACCAAAATGTGCGATGGTTTCATTCACCAAACGCTCGCAATCTGCTTTGTTACTAACATCGCAAACTACCACATGGGTGGCACCACCAATTGAATCGCAATGGGCTTTTACAGCGTTAAGTCTATCTAAACTGCGCGCAGCAATTACAATATTATAATGTTTTGCTGCCGCAGTATAAGCTAAAGCTTCGCCTATGCCCGAAGAAGCACCTGTAATTATAACGGTCTTGGTCATTTTATTTTTTCCAGATAATGTCGCAACCTGGTCCTGGCATTTCAGGATAATCGATATCAACGCCATCTAAGCAATATTCAATCGCATCTTCTAAGTAGGCCATCATCACTTGGGTATCATTTTCCCAATTGTCATCAACAATTCCTTTGTAAACTAATTCGCGTTTAGAATTGAATAAAAACACTTCTGGTGTTTTTTCTGCACCCAATGCTTTAACAGTCGATTGTTCGCTGTCTTTAAGATATACGAAATTCTCGTGGTTGTATTTTTTTAATAAACTTGCCATCTGAGCTGTAGATTCTTCTGGCGCTTGTGTTTCATCGTTTGCATTGATAGCGATAACAGCTAAACTATCTTCTTCGTACTGGTCGTTTAATTTTAAAATTCTTTTCCAATAAGCCTCAGAATATTTACAGTTGTTACTCATTACCACAATACAAAGTGCATATTTATCGGCAAATGCAAAATTGCTGAACCATTCGCCATTGGCGGCTTGTAGCTTAAAATTCGAAAGTTTATCTCCTATCTTCATGTGACTTAATAATATTAGGCGAATATCTTAAAAATAGTTTATTTTGTTAGCATAAAATTTAAATAAAGTATGACTGTTCAAAAAACCACCCTTGTCATTGGCGCTTCGGAAAATCCGGAAAGATATTCTAATAAAGCGATACAGTTATTGAACCAATACAAGCACCCTGTTTTGGCCTTGGGTTTGCGCAATGGGATGGTAGGATCAACTAGCATTGTTAAGGACATTAATGCATTTAAAGGGCTACCAATTGACACTGTAACGCTTTATATCAACCCACGTTTACAAGAGGACCATTATACTGCTATCCTGGATTTAAAGCCAAAAAGGGTCATTTTTAACCCTGGTACAGAAAACATAGCCTTTGAAGACTTATTAAATGCGAACGGAATTTTAACTGAAGAGGCGTGTACGCTCGTTTTATTAAAAACCGGTCAATACTAAAACCGTCTAAAATGCCAAAAACCGTACTCTTTTGGAATACGGCTTTTGACAAAAACTAAAACTATGAAAACACAAGGGCAAAATTAGTAAAGTTTTTTACATAAAATATATTATTTGCAATTATTTAACAGCAAAAAAACAAAACCATAGTATTTAACTGATTTTCAATTGATTAAATTCAAATAAATTAATTAAAAAACAATGAATTTATTTTAACAAAAATCGAAAAAACAAAAAGTACTTTTATAAAAGAATCTTCTGAAACGCTTTAGTATCAACGGCTACAAATCATTTTTAATTAAAAATCTTTCAAAATGACTAATTCTTAATAATTGCCATTTTTGAGTGCTTATACCTAAAAAAACGACATCTCTAGAAAATTGAAGAATAGAAAGGATTTCGAAACCATCGCTTGGGTATTTATACTCAGTTGATTTTTCGAAAAAAAGACAAGGCATAGCAATGATTTCAGCTAAAATTTATCTAAAAAAAAACAATAGAAAACCTATAAAATTTCGAGTGTTTGTTTAATGTAATAAACCTTTCCTGAGAAATCCTTTACAGTCATCATCATAATGTAGGTACCATTCATTAATTTCTTACCTTCACTATCAAATCCTTTGAATAAAGCACCCAATTCAGTGGTTTCAAACACCTTTTCGCCCCAGCGATTAAAGAGACTGTAAGCATAGGTTTTAACACCTCTTGCGACAATTTTCAATTCATCATTCAAGCCATCGCCATTTAAGGTTATGGCTGTAGGAATATACATTGAATAAACATCTTTAATGCGCACCGTATGTTGTGTAACATTCGTACAACCTAGGCTATTCATAGTGGTTAGCACCACTAAGTAATCGCCCGTATCCTTGTAGGTATGCAATGGATTTGTGTTCGCATTGTCTTTTGCACCATCCCCAAAATCCCAAATATAAGTGGTATAATCAGTAGACGCATTAACAAACGTAATATCAGGATTTAAATACGTAGCATCGATTGGCGAAAAAGTAAATTTACTTAAAGGCAATTTAACAACATTGATATAGGTCGGTTTGGTTAAAGTCGACTTACATCCAGTTGCCCCAGTTGCTGTTAATGACACATCGTATACCCCGGCATAATTATAAACGTAAGATGGAGCGGCAAGCACACTCTTATCATTTGCCGAGAATACCCAAGCATAACTTATAGCACCCGTTGTAGTATTCGCAAACTGAACCGTTTCCTTTTCGCAAACATCTGTCTTATCGGCACTAAATGCAACCACTGGTATAGGCACTACAACAATATCAAAACTTGTTGAATCAATATTCGAACAATTATCAGACAACTGAATACTATAATGGGTATTGTTATTGGGCTTTAAATAATTGTTTTGTTTCAATGAATTAATGCCATTGATGGACCAATTGTACTGCGATGAAATACCGCCTGTAAAAGCAAGGTTTAACAATACTGAATCGCCATTACAAATAGTTGATTTATTAATTGATTTATTAATCTTTAAAGGGGCCTTTACATCAACTGTTATCTGAATTGAATCGTAAGGTTTAGTGCAATTGTCTTTCAAACTCAATTTATAAATTGTTTTTGATTTTGGACTAACCACTTGCTGCAATGTATTGCCGAGACCATTGTTCCATTGGTAGGCATACTGACTTGGTTTGCCACCAGAAACCGCAGGATTAAAGCTTGCAGATGCACCATAACAAATACTGGTATCTTTAAGTCCTGTAATTTTTAAAGGCGATAACACATCTATTGTAATTGAGTCGATGGCATTGGTAGAACAATTGTCTTTCAGTGTCAGGTAATACTTGGTTTTTAGTGAAGGGCTTACGGTATTAAATTTTGCGTTCGCCAAGCTTGGTGACCAAACATAATTATAATTTAGACTATCCCCTCCTTTTGGTGTAGCGATTAGTTGAACAGAGGTGCCTTTACAAATGGTTGAATCATTGTTTAAGGCAATTTGCATGGGCGCCCTTACTTTCACAAATACTGAATCGGCATTTGGCAAAACAGTACATGCATCTGTAGCGGTTACTTTTAGCCAAGTATTATTCGTTAAAACTATGGTCTTCGTATTACCAATCCCTAAGCCATTGTTCCAAGTATACGTATAGTTACCATTGCCACCTTTTGCGCTCGCACTTAGATTTGATGATTTGTTATAACAAATCAAGGTATCATTGGTGAATAATTGAACAGACAAAGAATCTTTAACCGTTATTTTTATTAAAGCTGTATCGTTCATTACTGTACAAGCATCCTTTAAAATAACTTGATAGACAGTGGTGTATTTCGGACTCACCAAATGGGCCGACTGATTGCTTAAACCATGGCTCCACACGTAAGCATAGGCACTTGCTTTTCCGCCACTAGAAATGGTGCTCAATGGTGCCGATTGCCCCCTACAAATGGTGGAATCTTTTAAGCCTTGAATGGCCAATGCCTGCAATACATCTACCGTGATAGAATCTGTTGCGGCATCAGAACAATTGTCAGATAGGGTTACAATGTATTTTGTTTTTGTTAATGGACTTACCGTATTGTTGGCGATTGCCGGTAGAACAGGCGTCCATTGGTATTGGTAATTTTTTATCACCCCACCAGTAGATTTTGCAGATAACAAAATACTGCTGCCTTTGCAAATTGTTGAATCATTATTGAGATTCACAAGGAGTGCGGGATTTACTTTTATATAGACTGAGTCAAGGGCAGGCTTTACAGTACAAGCATCACTTAAGCTTACCTTAATCCATTGGCTTGCTTTTAAGACAATGCTCTTATTGGTGCCCACACCCAACCCACTGTTCCAAGTATATGTGTAGGTACCTGTGCCACCGCTTCCTGTAGCCAACATTGCAGCGGTTTTATTATAACAGATGAGTGTATCTGAAGTATTAATTTTCGCTACTAACGGCAACCGAACAGTTACTTTTACATACGCAGTGTCATGCCTTGGGGTGCACCCATCAGATAGAATTACACGATAAGTTGTAGTCGTTAAAGGGCTTACATTTTGTGTACTATTGTTGTTTAAACCATTGTTCCAAGTATACAAATAACTTGTGTTTTTTCCTCCAGTTGCAGAGGCTATCAAATTTACTTTTTGACCAACACAGATGGTGGTATCTTTTGAAACAGTAACCTTTAATGGTGAACGAACGGTGACACTTACCTGAGTAGAGTCTTTCGACTTGGTGCATACATCTGTCAAGTATACTTTGTAAGTTGTAAGCGTTAATGGTTTTACAACAATTGAATCGTTATAGGCTTGGTTTTTCCAATTGAAAAAGTAATCGGTATAATAGCCACCTTTGCCATTTGCATATAGCAAGGTTGAGTTGCCATAACAGATGGTTGTATCGGCATATGCCTTTATTGTAACTGGTTTTTTAAAGGCTGTATAATACATTTTAAATCCGCGACCTACCACCATCTGATCGGAAACATGTCGCAGTGTAATCATACTGCCGGCGATTGTATAATTCTTGCCAGCAAAAGGCAAAGTTGACCCCGTGAATCCACCCAATTTAGTTCCACCTGGATATTTCCCTTTATAGACATAAAGACTATCGTAATTCAATTCATAATCGAAATCAAAAAACTTAATGCGGATAGAATCGGCTCCGGGTGCGCTTATGCGGTAGGTAGTTATCCTTTGTTCTTTGTAGGCACCTTCACCCCCATCATCATATACATAAGAAAAACATTTGTTGGTGCTATCTGTACCGCTAGCTGGCATCAGCACCGCATTACAAATATTAAAAGTCGAATCAATTTTTACGTAAGCAACTTTTGTAATACTGTCCTTGATGTTTTTAAAACAACTGGTGGCAACCAATTTAATGTTATAAGAACCAAAGCTAGAATAGGTATGACTGGTATTGTAACTGGCCGAAGTGCCCGCATCACCGAAATACCATTTTGCACTTACGGCATTGGTACTTAAATTATAAAAATTAACTGTTTTACTACTACTGCAAACCATTGTATCGGCCATGAATGCAGCTTTCACAAATCCACTGTCGTATTTAGCGCCAACATTACATGCATACCAAGCATTGGTAACGGCAATTACTTCTTTACTACAAGATCCATACAAATCAGTTGCGGCCTTTATAGAGTAAAAACGCGCATCGGCATATTGAGAGGAAGTGGTGAGGTAAAAGGTTAAGTTGCGATAGGCAATTTGCTCAGCTTTTAAAATACCGATGCTATCTACCTTGTAAACATTGCCAGGATCGTTTGTTCCAGTGCCACCTTCACTTATTAAATAATACCACCAATTTTGTACACCGCTGTTGGTGTGTACACCACCATTATCGGCCGCACCGGCATACCAAAATGTACTTTTGTAACAACGCGGATGGTTAAATATTTTTGGATTTTGCATGTTGCGCAAACCATTGCCACTAAAAGTAATTTCTTCTCCTATTTTCCAACTGTAGCCACTTGGTTTGGCATACCTTTCAACAGAGTTTCCAAAAATATCACTGAAAGATTCGTTCAATGCACCCGATTCGTAACTATATACCAGATTTGCAGTATTTGAGGTTACGGCATGGGTAATTTCGTGTCCGCATACATCAAGTGAGGTAAGTGGCTTAAACGAATTTCCATCGCCATATGTCATGCAGACACCATTCCAGAAGGCGTTATCATAATTGCTAGAATAATGCACATAACTTACAATTTTTGCATTGTTATTATCATAGCTATTGCGATTGAATTTCGATTTATAATAATCATACGTTTTACCAGCGCCCCAATGACAATCTGTAGCCACCTCGTCTTTTGCGGCATTTACGTTGTTCCAATTGTTATCGGCATCGGTAAAATCCACAGCCGTGCCATAATTCGTTGAGGTTTTTAAGTTGAGTGTAGTAACACCATTGCCTCGCACTGTTTCTCGCAGGCGGTAAGCACCAGGCGCAGTGCTATCTGTATTAATGTTTTGGGTACCACTGTATTTGGTACTTGCCTTGCCATTCACATTGGTAGTATGCAATTTATTTTCTCTTGCAATGATACTTCCATCGACTGCACTGATGTAAATATTTTCGCCAATCAAGGGCTCGTTGGCGTATACTTGGAACTGATAAGACAAATAGAAAACAGGTTGATTGAAATTTAAATCTTTTGGGCAATACATGGGCTCGCCTTTTGGCAACCATGTTGCGTTAGGATTCTCTCTAATCTCTTTTAGCATGGCTTCTTCTTCTGGTATTTGCCATTTATAAACTTTAGCCTTGATGGTATCGAGTGCAATAGAAAGACAGGCATTTGCATCTAATACCTGTTGTTCATTACTATTGATATAAAAAATTTCCCCATTAAAAGACATTAATTTTTCGTCTTTCAAATGAGCAATCAACACACCACCAACAATCGGCACACCATTGTATAACTGCTGATATCGCAAATGGGTATAGCCTAATTCATCTTTGTCTGCTCTTAAAAGTTTAAGTGTGTAAGGACTTTGGAGATGGTATATTTTTTTCAGATATGTTGGGATTGCCTCTGTTTGCAATGCCATCGGCACCTTGAATTCGGCATACTGAATATTGCCAGTGATGGCATTTATTCTTACAACTGTTGCGCCCCATAGTTTATTGGCAGCCTCAACACCTTCATACACCTGGGCTTTTGAAGTTAAGAATGTTGTAAATAATAAAAGAAAGAAAAGCCTTAGATTTTTTAAATCATTAAATTTCCTCATAGTTTAAATAGTGTTTCGTGCGCAATTTAAGGAAATCCTCACTATTCCTAAAGTATTGACAAAAATCAAAACCTTCAGTCCCTAATTATCAATTACTTACAAATAGATTGTTTTTCAAATCACAAAAACGCCCTGTTACAATTACAAGTATTTGAAACAGGGCGTTAAATGTATAAATGCAATATTAATTGGCAATTACTCGACCAAGAACTTCAGTGATTGTCCTTGATTGGTCCGAATGAAATAAAGTCCATTTGCCCAATTGGACACATCGATGCTTTGCTCTTCACCAGCAATTAAATTTGCACTTGAAACAATTTCTCCCAACACATTATAGATGGTGACATATGTATTTACAGCACTTAAAACTTTTAAATATTGTTGTGCAGGATTGGGATACACTTTGAATGCTTCATCGGACTTCAATACTATTTTCTTTACATCTGTTGTGCGATCGACCACTGTTAGCGTGAAAGCTTTTCTTTTTAGATACCCCAAGGAATCTATTTTAAATGAAACCCTATCTGTGTCGGAGCAATTCTTAATTGTATCGGTTGCAACATACGTAATTGTGTAGCGACCAGGACCCGCATAGGTATGCACAGGAGCCACTTGTGTTGAAGTACCTCCATCGCCAAAGTCCCAATGGTGCTTGGTAATATTACCGCTCGAGTAATTGTATAAGGTACCCGAAAACGGTTTGGTTGAATCGCCATCGAGTTGGATGGCAGCTTTCACCAAACACAAATTACAGCCTCTTAAATCAATGTATTGCATCACAGTGTCAATATTTTTTCTACCCAAAGCACTATCGTAATAGTGCACCCATTGCATCATAAAATACATATTGTTACCGGGGTAAGTATGGGTTATATTTCTACCTGAGCCATAATTTCCATCTCCAAACTGCCATTCCACTGAATCAATCCTATATTTTGTAGAATCGTGAAACGTAACAGTTCGACAATTCACAGAATCGACACTATAGGTAAACCTTGCAAACAACTTTTTAGTCATTATAATTTGTGTGATAGAATCATAACAATTTTTGGCAGCAAGCGAGTCGTAATAACTGACCCTAAGTTTTACATAAAAGTAACCTGCTGATGGAAATGTGTGTACTGGATTTTTTAAGCTTGAACCGCCATTGCCCGTGTATCCAAAATCCCATGTGGAGTTATAATGGCCAGGAGCAAGGGTCATGTTTTCGAATTTAATTTTATTGTATTTTAATAAATCGGGTTGATATCCAAAATAAGCTTGTATGTCACAATCGTTACAATTAATGGTGATTTGCAGCTCTGCACTGTCATTGTAATCGCCTTGGGAACTATCATTCGTAAAAATTACTAAGAGTACTCTGTAGGTGCCATTCGATTTGAATTGATGCGTATTCGACCCTGTGTAACCATACGACCCATCTCCAAAGTCCCATAAATATCGATCGATACTGACCGTGCCCGATGAAGAATCGACCAATGTAACGGTACGGCAATTAATTGCGTAACTAAATTTTGCATTCAATGCTTTAGAAAACATAGAAGTGCTAGTAAGCAGAAATAAAGTTGCGATAGCGGTTTTTAGTATATTATTTTTCATATGATGAATAAGTTACAAATTAAAGACGATACTTTCAACAGAATGGTTGCTTTATTACCAATTTTTTACAATCCTAAACATCATTATTAAAGAACTATTGAACAATCAATTTTACACCTTTACCTTCAGCATTCACAACTAAATAGACGCCCTTAGCCCATTGCATTATATCTATTATTTTTGATTCAAAAGCTTTCAAATAAATGGTTCCAATTAAGGCGCCTTTGGCATCATAGATGGCCAAATTTTGTTCAACACTTTCTAAATTTCTAAAAGTAAAATCCTGTTGGGTTGGATTGGGAAAAATCTGTAAGGCGTTTAAGGCAGTAGGGACGTTTTGAACTGTACCAGGCAAATCTAATTTCACCATACTGACAACCGCATAATTTGTAATAACAGGATCGTTGTAATCAAAAAAGATGCTGGCCTTGTTGCGTATGCTATCGCCAACTTTTAGGTCGCCACGCAACTTTGCATCAAATACAATGTATCCTTTGCTCGCCTTTTCATCGGTTGTTTTCGGGGCTAAATTTATGTTTTCAAACACCCATTTTACAATATTAGTACCTGGTTGAATGCTCATGGTATATGGATGACTGCTGCCTACCATTTTATATTCATAAGCAGGTAATTTTGAATTAATGGTATCTATCACTGTGACCCTACGAGCAACATCATTGCCTTCGTTTTGAAAGTCGATAAAGTAACGAATGGTTTTCATGGATTTAGTTATTTTTCCTTCAGGCAAACTGCGCTTGGCATTGGGATCGTAACTATATACCATGCGTTGTAAAATGCTATCCTTATTATCTAAGCTATCCTCTCCTACAACAGGACTTAAACTTGCATAATGCCTTACTTTGTCGCCAATTTTAAATTTACCAAATGGATACACCACTTTTAATTTGATAGTATTTAATGCTCCATAATTGAATATTAAATTCTGAAAAACATAAGTGCGACCAACCTTAAAACTATAGTTAGGTGAAGTACCCCAAAGTGTGGTATTTGAATCTAAAGTTACACTTATTTCGCCATCATTATAGTTTGCAAAATTGCAGTCGTTGTTCTCTACATTAAGCACTATTTCAACCGTATCATCTATGCGCGAGACTGGTCGATAGATGGAGCGCAAAACCAAATTCGTATTAAATTTCGAGGGCCTTATCAATGGGAATAGAAGCGAATCTACTGAGGTTCCTGATTTCAGATTATTACTCACCAAATTTCCGCTATAACCTGCACGCAGACATGAATCAGTGGTCGGAACGCCAATCATTCTATAGGTTACATTATTATTATCAGGTACAATGTCCTTGAAATACCCCCTAGTTTGAGTGGTCAAAGTGTAGCCTTCATTTAAATTCTGAAAGCTAGTATTATCAAAAGCTGTATCAATTCCATCGTATTTATCATTCTTATTTCTATCCCAAAAACAGCGACCAACAATGGTATCAAATCCAATTGGATTTAAGGAATCTGTGTTCACTTGAACAATGTAATTATAGATAATCCCATTTACTTTTATCTGTGTTGTGCCATGGTAATACAAACCTAAGGCAGTCTTAACAAATGAAATTTTATTGGTATCAGTAAATTGATTTGTAAAACCATATTCAATTTTTTTAGTATTATCAGTACTCAACACTCTGCTGGCACCTCTTCCCAAGGCTGCTATATATACTTTGTTTTTAAATGACACAAGAGACAATCGCTTATTGTTAACAGGCACCAATATGGAATCCTTAAGTAAACCATTTGAAAAAAGATAGAGTCTATCTGCAATGCTAGCGTACAAAATAGAACCATTGAGTGCAATCGAGGTAAATGTTTTTTTCTCTTTATTTTGATAATAGATCGACCATGTTGAAGGGGCTACGTGTTTCAGAATTTTATCGCCATAGGCTAAGTAAAGTGTATCTGCGTTTAAATCGCCTGTCCCAAAATAATGCCCATCGTTGACATAGCTAGCAGGAAAGCCAGCATTTGAAAAAGTAGACCCATTGTACACTGCAACACCGGGCATTTTTGTAGTATTGTTAATCGAGTCAAAACCGCCTATGAAATACAATTTGTTTTTAAACTTAATGACATTCGAAGGCACATTAAAAACGACATCTTTAAAGGTTCCTATTAATTTTCTAGTTCCACTTATTTCAAAAAAGCCATAGGTTCCTAAATTATAGTCAAAGCCAGTGATATAAAATTTATTGTAAAGGATGGCACAAGAACTATAACTAAACGAATAAAAACCTGCCACTTTTGCGTATTGCGACCAAGACTTAGTAGCCACCGACCATTTGTTAACCACAGTAGTATCTAAATTGATGCTCGTAACTGCATACACATTGCCAAGCGAATCGGTACAACTGCAGTTCACGCGGTTTTTAAGTCCACTTTCTAAGGGCGAAACTGGTGATTGGGCATGGACGTTTTGCCAAGTGTTAAAAAACAAAAAAAGTAAAAAGACGGAAGTCCATTTACTTAATGAAGCAAATTTTGTGATGTGTGATTGCATATTTTATCGGTGTGATTGTTGATTGATATTGTGTAAAAATTTTAGAATTTATAGCGCACTGCGAGATTGTAATTGGTGATTTTTATTTTACTCCTTAAGACACCATAGTCGAGCGAATAATTGTATTTGTTTTGTTGAAATTGAAACTCGGTACCCAACCACCATTTTTTATAGACATTGTAACTGTATTGCAGTCCAAGCGACAAACCGACATTGAATTTATTCTTATATAAACCATTGAGGTTAGTGAGTTGTGTAGTGTTGATTGAAAACGTTTGACCATTGGCTTTGGTCATAAAACTTGCATTCACACCTCCAGAAAAAATCAAGTCGTTTTTAGCATTAATTGGCAAAGTATACATAACACGAATCGGCACATTTACATAATTCAATTCGTTTCTACCTTGCACATGAAAAACCAATGGATCTGCAGAGTCGGGCACAAAAATATAACCCAAAATATTTTCATTCACATCGCGAAAAGGCAATTGATTTAGTTTATAGCTAAAATCAAAAGTTTGCACTATGTTGCGGTATTGCAAGCCAGCGGCAAATCCAATGGCAAATTTTTGAATGGGATACCACTCGAAATTAAAATTAAAATGTTGACCCCTTGAGTTTGCATTGGTTAAATCAAATAAACTTTCTGCATCTCTGTGAATTTTATTACTATTGGTAATACCATTAACCTTTATATTCGTAGTGCCCACACCTGTTGAGAAGCCAATTGCAAATTTCGGTTTAGGTAAGGTATTATCATCCGTTCTTTTGCCATTCTTTTTTCCGCCATTGGGCTTTAACGAATCTTTAGAATTTTGGCCATTATCACCCGCCATTGCAATAGGGTTAACCGTTAACAAGGTGGTATCTTTATGGAAGGCAAGATTAGCAATTGGTTTTAAAGGAATGCCGTTTACACCACTGCTAATTGGGGATTGTGAATGGGTAGGCGTTTCTTTATTGGGTTGAATAGCATCGGCCAAGTTTGATTTGTTATTGGCACCAGTGTTTCCTTTCTGTCCATTACTTTCTATACTTCCTTTACCTGCTATTGATTTTGGCTTATCCATCTTTTTTAAACCCCGTTTAGCCATTCCACCGTTTAAGGCGTTTGCTTCGCTAGCCAAGTTGCCTTGGCCTGTCTTATCGCCACCACTGCGACTTGCGACATTTTTAGAATCCTTAGTTGTACTTTGTTGGTTTAGATTCGATGTCTCATCCGATGCGTTTGGTGCATTTAGCCTAGTTTGGTTTTCAGCCATTTTATCTGATTCACCTTTTGAATTTTGATTTGTATTTGAACCTTTATTTGGGTTTGTGTTTATTGCTTCTTCAGCCGTTTGGTTTTGGGTTATATTATTAGTGTTATTTTGAGAGGAAAGGTTAAAAGTATCTTCGGCAGCTGCTTGGGATTGAGCGGCTGCAGTGTTTATAGCATTTTGCTGCATAGCAGTAGTAGGGGAATTTTGCCCCATGTAAAATCCGATAGCCACTGCCAAAAGCAATGCACCAAAGCTGATGAAAAACCATGGCAAGAACCTTTTCTTGTTCGGCTTTTCTTTATCTAAAACCGCACTCAGCCTATCCCATTGGGCTTCGTGCAGTGGCTCTTTATGATCTTCAAAAGCCTTTTTGAGCGCTCGTTGAAGATTATCTTTGCTGTTCATTTATATTTAATTTAGTTTTTACTAATTCTGTTAACGATCGTTTGGCCCGGCTGTATTGCGACCTTGAAGCCTCTTCACTTATATTGAGTTGTGCTGCTATTTCTTTATGACTTAATTCATCGATTACAAATAAGTTGATAATGATTTGTTGGTTCAATGGCAACTTATGCATGAGCTTCATGGCCACTTCGGCCTCTAAACTTACTTCTTGCTCGAGCACCGTATCTTTAATTTCTAATGAATTATCAGAAATGTGCTCAACCAACAAAGCATTTTTTTGTTTTCGCAAAAAGTCGAGTGCAGTGTTCACACCTATGCGGTTAATCCATGTTTTAAGGCTGCTATTGCCTTGGAACTTATCAAGATTGTGGTAGACTTTTATTAAACTGTCTTGAAACACTTCTTCGGCATCTTCGCGCAAGCCAGTATATCGCATGCACAAGCCCATTAACTGCGGACCGTACTGATCGTATAAATAGCGTTGTGCTTTGCTATCTCCTTTTTTACATTGCTTTATCAGATCTTTTTCCGTCAACTATTTGTGCCCTTTTGAACCATAGACGCAACTTATCACATTTTCGTGACAAGCTTTTGAAAAGAATTCAAATTTATTTTTAAGACTTTACACAATATTCTAAAATCTTAGGCGTTATAAGCGTATACAATCAACAATATATGCAACAAACTTTTACGCAAGATGACATTCTTCTTTACATTTATAACGAACTTGAACCTGAGAGGGTGAACGGTCTTATAAAAGCAGTAGCAGAAGACAAAGCGCTCCTGACCTTCTATCAAGAGACATTAAAAACCCTTAATGATTTAGATTTAATTAAGATGGACCCTACCCCTTCCATTCTTAATATCTTAAATGAGGAGTCGCGCTCGAGCTCATTAGAGATTCATTAAATCCATTTTTTGGTTTAAAAACAGGCCCTACAAGCCTTAATTGTATTTTATTCATCTGATTATCAGTGATTTTTTGTTTTTCTTAAAACAAAACGAAAATTGCATTGTTATTAATTTTGTTGTCATTTCTGGCACATTTCTCCTCTGAATAGCCTATCCAATATATTCTATCAATTCTCAACGGGGGCGAATTTCAATTTATGTATCTTTGTAAAAAAAATTAAATGAGTCGTAAAAAAGTAATTACGGAACTTACTGAAAATAATATTATTCAAATTCTTACCGACAACAAAGGAAAAATTCTGAACCATAAACAAATATTTTCTAAACTTCAAGCAGACAATCAGCCTCCCAATGCGGAGAGCTTACTTCCAATTCTAAACAAGCTGGCCGAAAACGGTAGCATAGAAAAAAGAGAACAGTATAAATTTTATAAACTGATGGCGCCAAAACTTTTACAAGGCACCATCGATATTTCTAAAAACGGTCGCGTATTTCTTAGAGTAGAAGACAAAGAAGAAGACTACCAAGTAGAATTCTCCTCCATTAAATTATTGCCCTTCGACTTTGTAGAAGTTGAAATTGTAAAACAAGGCAATAAAAATCCGAAGGCCAATGTACTGCGCCTGATTCGACATTCAGAACGCACCTATACTGGTGTGCTCAGGAACAAAAACAACCAATGGTATATTGAACCTGACAATGTGAGATTTCAAATGCCTTTTAACACCCGCTACCTCGATTTTTTCAAAGAAGGTTATAAGGTATCGTTTCACATTTTGGAATTCCGTCAAGACAGTAAGTTTCCGAAAGCAAGTGTGGTTGAACTATTGGGTAAACCGGGCGACCATAAAACAGAAATGCATTCCATTCTCACCGAGTTTGGTTTGCCAGAAGCCTTTGATGCCGAAGTACAAAAATTCTCGGATGAAATTTCTGAAACCATTACAGCCAAAGATTTAGAAGGACGAGAAGATTATAGAAAAATATTAACCTTTACAATCGACCCAGACACAGCTAAAGATTTTGATGAT
>CANFUB010000013.1 GCA_947450015.1 Bacteroidota bacterium
CTTCTGAGTGTCTTTCTCTCAAAGCGAGGGATGGTTTAGCTCCTACGGAGCTATAGAGGTGGAGGGGTATGCTCTGTGTTACAGATATTAATCTCCTACGGAGAATGCTATGGTAGGTTAATAAAGCAAATGTTTTTTAACTCCGCTGGAGCTATATCCTAGTAACAGATAAAACCAGAAAGCCCAAAGAAGCTCCAGAGGAGCGACATAGAAAGGGCGAAGCCACCTGCTAGTCAACATAGCTTCGGAAAAGAAACCCATAAAAAAAGCAGCTCCAAATGAAGCTGCTTTCTATTATAAATTAAAATCCCAGCACAAGTCACACTGAGCTTGTCGAAGTGTTATTTCTCGAATTCTGTATTTAGAATACGTTTGATTTCAACTACAGTTTCTTCTTCTAACTCTGTACGTCTCACCAAATCTTCGGTGCTAGCATCTAATACCGATTTAGCGGTATCTAATCCGATGGCTTTTAGCTCATCGATTATCCAGCCATCAATCTCGTCTGAGAATTCTTCTAAGTCAATATCTGAATCATCAAACTCTGCATCTTCTCTGTATACTTCAATATCGTAACCAACCAAACGGCTAGCCAAACGGATATTGAAACCACCTTTACCAATGGCCAAACTTACTTGGTCAGGGTGTAAAAACACATTGGCTTTTTTATGCACTTCGTCTAATGCGATAGAAGAAATTTTTGCTGGGTTCAAGGCACGTTGTACAAACAAAGTAGGGTTGGTTGTAAAATTGATAACGTCAATGTTTTCGTTTCTCAATTCTCTCACGATACCATGAATTCTGCTACCTTTCATACCCACACAAGCACCAACAGGATCGATTCTATCATCGTAGCTTTCTACTGCAATTTTAGCTCTTTCACCTGGCTCTCTAACAATTTTCTTAATGGTGATTAAACCATCTAAAATTTCAGGTACTTCTAATTCCATTAATTTTTCTAAGAACACTGGAGAGGTTCTAGATAAAATAATTTTAGGGGTACCGTTGTGCATGGCCACTTCGTGAACGATCGCTTTTAAAGTCTCGCCTTTTTTATAGAAATCGGCACCAATCATTTCGGTTTTAGGCAATAACAATTCATTACCATCGTCATCTAATACCATGATTTCTTTTTTCCAGATTTGGTAAACCTCACCTGTTACAATTTCGCCTACTCTATCGGTGTATTTGCGCATCAACTCGTCTTTCTCTAACTCCATAATTTTGGTCATTAAAGTTTGACGGGCTGCCAAAATATTTCTTCTTCCAAAGAAATCCATCGGCACTTGGTCGATGGCCTCTTCACCAATTACGTAATCGGCTTCGATGTTTTTAGCATCTGTGATACTAATTTGAAGGTTTTCATCTTCTACCTCTCCATCATCAACGATTAAACGGTTGCGGTAAATCTCTAAATCGCCCTGTTCGGTATTGATAATGATATCAAAATTGGTATCATCGCCATAACGTTTTTTGAGCATGTTGCGGAACACCTCTTCAAGCACACGCATAAGGGTGGGCCTGTCGATGTTTTTAAACTCTTTGAACTCGCTGAAGGATTCTACCAATCCCCTAACGGTCATTACTTGTGGTGAAGCTGCTTTCATTTAAATGATAATATAATGGTTGCTTTTTTTATTTGATTAAAAGGAATTGAAATACTCTCTTTCAGTTCCGATTTTTTAGGTTTGGCTGATTTAAAATAATCGAATGTTAAATCTTCGTTGTTGATGGCTGTTAAATGGCCTTTGATGGTGGTATCATCAGCTAAAATAATTTCAAACTCTCTTCCAATGTGCTTTGGAAATTGTCTCAACATTTTAAGTGGACTATCTGCCCCAGGACTGCATACATCAATTGTGTAAATTTCTTCGGCAGGTAACTGCTCTTCAGCAAAATGGTTCAAAGAGCGACTAACAGCAGAGATAGCACCTATACCAAGGGGAAGGTCACCGTCCAGAATAAATTCATGGGCCTGTTGATGGTGATTGGCTTCCACCAAAAATACATTCGGATGCTCTAGGAGCACCGATTTTAGGATTTCGTTTAGGGTTTGTGATACACTCATATACAACAATTAAGGGCCTTTTTGGGGCCCTTAACAATACTTTAAATACAGTGCAAATATAGCATTTAAGTTTGAAATCTCAAAAATTTTATAAAACCCAATTGACAGACAATAAAAAAGGGGGGTCATAGCGCCCCCCTTAGTTGGTGTGTTTCTCAATAGAGGGTAAAATATTATCTAATGACTGGTCCGGGACTAACAGCACCAGGTGTAGTTGGTTTGCTATTATTGTTTGAAGATCCAGTATTGTTAGCTGGTTTGCTAGTTGAGGTATTGCCACTTACAGGAGGAGGTGTTACAACAGTTGGTTTACTAGTGGGAGCTGTGTTAGAATTGCCAGAACCATTGCTATTTGCCGGTTTGCTTGTGCCAGTGGTACCTGTTACAGGAGGAGGAGTAGTTGAGCTTGGTTGACTACTTGGATGTGATCCTGTATTGCCCGAGCTACTTGAACCACCGTTATTTGAACCGCCAGTGCTACCAGATTCAATGATGGCTTTTGCTAAGCCACCAAGTACTCTTAATAAAATCAATGGCCTTTCTTTAGGTGTTTCTTGCAAAATTACTTCTTCCTCTTTGCTCGTGTCATTGTTTTTGGTCCCACCAGTTTGCGCAGGTATAGCAGTTTCATTTTTGTTGTCTTTTGAATTTCCTGTTGAAGCATCGTTGCTATTTTCGATGACACCGAAATTTGAATCATCTGATTTTTTAATACTGCCTTCGCTTGGTCCACCATTGCCAGAGCCTGGAGCAATACCACCATTGTCTTGGTTGTTAAATAAACCACGCATACAGCTGTCTAATTTTTTACTGCATTTTTGGTTTTGTGTATTCACAAATTGGTACTCTTGTTTCAATTCATTCAACTGATTGGTAAGATTGGTAACATTGGTTTTGCAAGCTGCATTTTGGGCATTCAAATCAGCAATCAATATTATTTTTTCATCCAATTGTTTTTTAATGTCGGTGCAATCGCTGCCTTTGTTCTGTGCTTTTAAATCTACTATTTGTGCTTCGAGTGTTGCTTGGTTTTTTCTTAAATTAGAAGCTACAAGATTTGCACTGTCGAGTGATTTAGCAGCATTGTTTACTTTGGCTTTTAGTGTGATAATTTCTGCACTCATATCGGCTTTTGCATCATTGCATTTTTTAAGTAATTCGGCATTGTTATCGCTTCCATTTTTATTGCCACAGTTAGAAAGTTCGTTAATTAAACTATCAATGGTTGCATCGCGTTTGTAAACTTTCGCATTCAAGGCTAAATTGGTTTTGTTGGCAGCTGCTAGCTCAGCTTTATAAAGGGCGGCTTCATCTTCACATTTTTTCAATTTAACAATGGTAGCATCCGTTGAATTGCTATTGCTGTTTTTGCAGCTTGTTAACTCAGCAACCAAACCAGTGATTTTAACTTGTAAGCTATCAATTTTTCTGTTTGCAGTAATCACCTCAGCATCGGCTTTGGCTTTTTCTGATTTTGCTTTTATAATCTCTGCATCGGTAGAAGAACTTGCACCTTTTTTACAATTGGTCAATTCAACATTTAAGGCAGTAATTTTAGTTTGTAAACTATCTGCACGTCTATTAGCCGCTTTGGCATCGGCTTCAGCTTTTGCTTTATCAGTTTTTGCTTTGAAAATTTCTGCATCTGCAGATGAACCAGCATTCTTTCTGCAATTCATCAAATCAATTTCAACAGCACTTAATTTGTTTTGCAAACTATCTGCTTTGCGGTTCGAGGTAATCACTTGCGCATCGGCTTTCGATTTAGCAGTATTGGCTTTTATAATTTCAGCATCAGTAGCGCTGCTGGCTTTTTTACAATTGCTTAATTCTGTTTGTAGTACTGCCATTTTTATGGTCAATGAATCGAGTTGCTTTTGTACTTTTTGTAATTTGATAGCATCTGTTCCAGTTGGCACAGGATCGGTTTTTGAAGCCAATTGACGTTTCAATACAAGGATTTCTGCATCAGTCGAAGCAATTTTTTTGTTTAATGAATCAATCACTTTGTCTTTATATGCATTGATGATTTCCATGTTTTTGCGTTTGCCTAATTCAAGCTCATACATTTGGCAAGGTGTTAAAGGTTTACCAGCTTCATCATATTGTATGACACCATTGCAACCTTTAGCTGTCAATATTTCGGCATCTGTTTTCGCTTTGTTTTTATTCAAAGTTTCAATTTGCAATTTCAATTTAGCTATCTCATCTGCTTGTGTATTCACTTTGTTTTTTAGTACTGTATTCTCATCGGTCAATACCACAGTTTGTGTTTTACAATTCTTAAGTATTTCCGATTCGTTGTATGTGCCTTTGTCGCGGTTCAATAAATCCTTTTCCTTTTGATCCAATTGTTTTTGACGGGCATTCAGAATTTCTTCTCTCTTTTTCAATTCATTCTCTTTATCGATATCGGCTTTAGAGCGAATGGTTTTTTCGATGATAATGGTGTCGTGTACAACCTTTTTAAGCGGCTCACCTTTTTTATTAACTACGATTGTATCGTGTACTTTTATTTTGATTGTATCGTGTTTAATAACCCTAATGGTATCGCGTTTAACTGTTTTAAGTGTATCTTTTTTCTGAATGGTGTCGCGTTGTTTAACAGTATCAATGTGGTTAGGTTCTACTTTTTCTTCGTACCACCATTTGTGGCAATGACCAATACCAAAAGACACACCACCGTAAATATCGGCACCTCTAAATTGGCTGTTACTCGCTACGTTTAATAAACCGCCTAAGTTATCAGAGCCAATAAACACTGGACCAAAACGCGCATAAGCACCTACGTAAAAGTTTTTATAGTTTTCGCTTAAAGTTAAAGGCATGCTAAATTCAAAACCTCTTGATTCAACGCGAGGGATAACAGAAACCATTGAAGAACTTCTCATGCCAGTTGAATTAACGCTCTTCATACTTTGGTTCCAATACACCGAAGTGTATAAGTGTTCTGACATTCTGAAATCCATTTGTAAGTTAAATGCAGTTGGTAAGCTGGTGTTAAAGCCATTGGTTCTACTTGCACCCATTTGACCAAATACATTTTTACCAATGGTATCGAACGCATTGTGTGTAGGTTGATTAAAGCCATTCAAAATATTTGAATTGGCATTTACTGTAATAGGCGAAGTGTTTGCATAGGTGTATTTAACAGCACCTTGATTAAAATGGATACCACCAAGATCATTAAATGCAGCTGCTAATTTAAAATCATAATCGCTTTTATTAGCGTTATCGTTACAGTATTTATGGTTGGCATATTTACCCGGACGAGAGCGGTGAATGTAAGTTAACCCTAAATCAACACCTGCACCACCTCCTTTTGAATCTAAAGTAAATAAGCCATATGGTTTGTTGAAAGGCGCAACTACACTTTTATCGTCGGTGTAAGCATATTGAATATCCGCATTTTGAATCAATGCAGTATTGTTACCTGTTGCGGTAAAATCAAAACCACTACCTTTAACATAAGCAGCACCTAGGCCACGAATAAATTTAACAGTTAAACCACCGCTCAATTGGTTCTTAGCATTTTTAGCAAGTACCCCTGCAAAAGAGAAACTTAATTCTTGGTAACTGGTAGCATTCACACCGAATTTACCATTGGTATAATTTCTATTTCTATTAACGGCATTGCTACCATTGTATATACCACTGCTTGAATCTAGACCATTGTATGCAAACCTTGCAAGTGGTTCAACCACACCAAAAATTTGTAAACTGCTACGTTGTCTGGTATTGATAGACATGTTAACCGCACGCGAAATCGGAAACATAAAGGCGGGTCCCCAAATGTCTTGGTTAAAGCTAAATTGTTTGGTTTTACCATTGAGGTTTTCTATCAACCAATCTTTTTGAAAATCGGCTTTACCATCGGCACGTTTTTGAAAAATATCATAGGTGCCATTGGCCCATTGATTTAATTTGATAGGGGCGTTGTATAACAAACCATTGTTATAAAAATTAACGCCTCGTCCCCAAAAGTTAAAATAGTATTTGTACTTTGAATCGGCTATCGATGAAGCGTTATTGTATAAACCATAGGTGCCAGAATAGTTTCCTGTAGTGCGCCCGAGCCATTGTTGAGCGTTCAATTTTACCCCGGTAAAAAGAACGAGAATGACTAAGATTTTTTTTGTAATTGCTTTTGACATAAGCTTTTGTGATTGTTAAGGTGATTTACTAATTTTTAACTCAAATGCGAAATAAGCGCATTCTATTGGGAGTCTATTCAAGGATTGTACCAAAAATTAGACAGGCTATTGAAACCATTGGGAGAGTAAGGAAATATTTTTTTCAAAGGCTTCCTAAAGCGATTAAGTATTGTTTTTCGAGCAGGGAAAAGCAAAGAAAAACCCGTTTACTTTTTAGAGTAAACGGGTCTTTTAAATTTAATAATAAAGTTGCCTAATGGCTTTTTAACTAGTGTTGACTTAAATATTCTGATACACCTTTAACGGTAGCGCTCATAGCATCTTTGCCTTTTTCCCAGTTGGCAGGGCATACTTCACCTTTTTCTTCGATGTGTTGTAAGGCGTCTACCATTCTTAATGTTTCGTCAACATTTCTACCTAAACCTAAATTGTTAATTGTAGCATGTTGTATAATACCTTCTTTATCAATTAAGAATAAACCTCTTAAGGCAATCATTGGTCCGTTAGCAACTAATAAACCATCGTCGTTGTATTCATATGATCCTTTTAAAACATCGTAGTTGGTAGTAATGGTTTTGCTAGTGTCGGCAACAACTGGGTAGGTTATACCTTGAATACCACCTTTATCTTTTGGCATTTGCAACCAAGTGTAATGGCTTTCTTCTGTATCGGTGCTGCAGGCTACAACCTTAACGCCTCTTTTTTCGAATTCACCTAACTGTGCTTGAAAAGCATGTAATTCTGTTGGGCATACAAATGTGAAATCTTTTGGGTAAAAGAACAATACCACATGGTTTTTACCAATGTATTGATCGAGACTAAAATTTTCAACGATTTCTTCTCCGTTAATAACAGCTGCTGCACTGAAATGTGGCGCTTTTTTTCCTACTAAGTTTGACATAATGCTTGCAAAGGTGGTACTTTTTTAATTAGTAAAAAAATAGAGTGCTTAAATTAATATATAAATTATACTTATAATTTGTTAAAACAATATTGAATAAAAATATATTTTTATAACAAATGTTCTTTTGGATAGACATCCATGAATAGATAGCGCTGAAGAACCAATTCTTTGTATTAACTTTGCAACCTAAAATTTTTGCAGAATGGCAATTGAAATAAAAGTACCTAGTCCCGGAGAATCAATCAGTGAAGTAACCGTATCGAAATGGTTAAAACAAGTTGGCGATTATGTTAAATTAGATGAACCCCTTGTAGAATTAGAGAGTGAGAAAGCCACTTTTGAAGTGAACGCAGAGGCAGCAGGTGTATTAACCGAGCAATTAGCGAAAGAAGGTGATGAGATTAAAGTAGGTGCCATTATTGTAAAAATAGATAATACTGCAGCAGCACCAGCAGAAGCAGCCCCTACAAAAGTTGAGGCCAAAAAGGAAGAAGTTAAAGCCGAAACCAAAGCGCCTACAAAGGAGGCACCAGCCAAAGCCGCTGAGCCTATTGCCAAGGCAGCAGATTTTGATAGTGATGTGCACATAGCACCATTGGCCAAAGAATTAATGTTGGAACACGGTTTAAAACCCAACCAAGTTAAAGGCAGTGGTCCTAATGGTAGAATAACCAGAACAGATGTATTAGAGGCCATTGTTTCGAGTGGAAAAGGTAGCAGTGCCCCAACAAGTAAATACAATAATGCAGGTGGTCAAAGAGAGGTTCGCCTTGAAAAAATGACCAACCTCAGAAAAACAGTTGCTAAAAGATTGGTAGCTGCTAAAAATGAAACGGCCATGTTAACCACTTTTAACGAAGTGAACATGAAACCTATCATGGATATCAGAGCCAAATATAAAACAACCTTTTTAGAGAAACATGCCATAGGCCTGGGCTTTATGAGTTTCTTTACAAGAGCTTGTAGTATTGCTTTACAAGATTGGCCAGCAGTGAATGCATTTATCGATGGCGATCAAATTCAATTCAACAATTATTGCGATATTTCAATTGCAGTATCTGGCCCTAGAGGCTTGGTGGTTCCCGTTATTAGAAGTGCCGAAACTTTAAGTCTTGCTGAAATTGAAATGGAAGTAAAACGTTTAGCAGGTAAAGCAAAAGACAATAAACTAAGCATGGAAGAAATGAGTGGTGGTACTTTTACCATTACCAATGGCGGTATTTTTGGAAGTATGATGAGTACGCCAATTATCAACCCACCGCAATCTGCTATCTTAGGTATGCACAATATAGTTGAACGCCCAATAGCAGAGAACGGTCAAGTAGTTATTCGCCCAATGATGTATGTGGCATTGAGCTACGATCACAGAATTATTGATGGCAGAGAAAGCGTTAGTTTCTTGGTCCGTGTAAAACAATTGTTAGAGAATCCAGAGATGATGTTCGATGGCAGATTGCCAGTTGAACGTGTACTTGGACTCTAATTCATTTCCATTTTTATACTTTTTCTATAAGCAATTGTAGAAGGTGCTACTCCAAAGTGACTTGATAAAATAATATCAGTTGCATTGTATAAAGTCACCTTTATGAGGGCTTGATGGTGGATGCAATGTTCTAAATTGTATAATAATTCTCTGTAATAATTTGATTCAATTTGCGTGCCATCAGCTTGCGAAAGTACCAATGTTTTATTGGGTTTATCTAGGTGTTCGTTAATATGATTGATTTGATTGAGTGCTTCTTGAATCGAAGTTTCTATAACTCGATTTCTTTCGCGTTCATCATAATTAATAAATCCATTTTCATATTTCTTTTGCAAACAGGTAAACATCTCAATGATATGTCGAGTATGCTCACCTATCGAGGCTAATCCTAACGCTGGATGTACCTTTGTATAGGTGGGTTCATCTAATTGCTGTAACAGGTTGCTTAGTTGACCTAAGGTAGATTGAATATCACTTACCAGCATATTAGAACTTAAGTTTTAGAATTTTTGGAATCTGATGTCTGTTATTGACAATCAAAATCAAACACGCGATAAAAGTAATGAGGGCAAGTGTAAATAGTTTGCCGCCATCGCCACCCACGGCTATGCCTAAAACAAAAAGATGAGCAGCTATTGCACCTAACATAATGCCCAAGCCCATTAAAGCGCCAAGCAAACGTGTTCTGTTTAAAACAAGCAGTATGCCTGCAATGAGTTCGGAAATACCCGCACCAATGCGACCCCATGGTTCGATACCTAATGTACTAAAAATGTAAATAGATTCGGCACTTCCAGAGAATTTGTAAAAAAGAGTTTGAAGCATAATAATAGCTGCAATAAGCGCTAATACTAAATTTAGGTTTTTCGATTTCATATTTGATTATTTGAATAAATTTTGCCAGTTTAAGTCAGCTTTAGTTCTCAAGCTTTTTTCATCTTTGTTCCAACTCTTTAGTGTGTTATTGAAATAGGCATTGTAAAAAAGATAGAGTTTGCCATCCACTATTTTAAAAGTTTCGGGATTTATTTCCACCTTTTCGCCAGAATTGCCCATGGCATAAGCACACCATCCGCCATATTGTGGTTCGTATATTGCATAGTTCTTAACTAATAAATCGCGGTTGGTAGCAGTTGAGCAATGATAAATAATGCCCTCTGCATTTACCGCAAAAGCTTTGTTGCCTTTAATGGCTTTGCCTTGGGTAAAATAAGCCACTGGATCATAGCCTTGCAAGGCAAGGTTTGAACTCACATTATAATGCTTTTGTCTTTTACTAGCCTTTGTGGTAGTTTGAGAAAAGAGTGTAAAGCAAAATATAATTCCTATGGCAGTAATTAAAAATGGTTTCATTTTTTTTGAATCTTTATACTGCAAAGGAATTGATTTTATTTAGCAACAAATGTCGGCTGCTTTACATTTGATAAATTTATTTTAATTGGCCAATATTGGCTATTTTAATTTCTTGTCTATTGTATGTTAACAGTCCTGTGTTCTCGAAATCATTTAGCAGTTGTGTGATGGTTTGACGAGAAGTACATATAATTTGGGCAATGTCTTGCTGGGTGAGATAATTTAAAACTTTTACTTTGTTGCCATCAAATTCACCTTCGCGTAGGGCCCATTCTTTTATAAAATAAATGAGGCGACTGCGGGCATCTTTGAAAATTAAATTGGAGTAATTACTCGACATTTTTTTAAAGCGTAAGCCAACAAATTTGGTATATGATAAAGCCAGTCCAGGATATTTCTCCATCAAAGCTTCGAAGTCGGACAGCAAAAAACTACAGATGGTGACATCGTTGGTTAAGGCTTGGGCATACTCATTGCTTTTTATCGTAGTATCTAAACTCAATTCCCCAAATAAATCGCCTTTTTGAATGATTTCTTTTGTTATTTCATTGCCTGCTTCATCTATCTCGGCAATTTTAATATTGCCTTTTTTTAAAAAATAAATCTTGGGCGCATCCGATGAATAAAGATAGATGATATCACCTTTTTTTGCCTTTTTAAAACCAGTAATGATGCACAATTGTTTCAATTGCATATTGCTGAGAACCCTGAAGAGTTTATGATTTCTTAAGTACCAATATTTATTATCAGAATCCAAAGGCTGTTTATTATTACTAATTCGGCAAACAAATATAAACTATTTGTTGATTATGAAATCCATCTTGTAGTAATTCACCAATGTGAATACTCTAAATTATTTAATCAATTGTTAGGGTTTATATTTGCATAATGAAAATTATTTGTATTGGTCGTAACTATGGAGCACATGCCAAAGAGCTTGGCAACGAAGTGCCTGATAAGCCAGTAATCTTTTGCAAACCAGATACCGCAGTACTCAAAAACAACGAACCTTTTTACTTGCCTAATTTTAGTAAAGACATACACCACGAAATTGAGGTAGTTGTAAAAATAGACAAAATGGGAAAAAGCATAGCCCCACAATTTGCCCATAAATATTACTCAGAATTTACCCTTGGCATTGATTTTACTGCCCGCGATTTGCAAACAGAATTGAAAGGAAAAGGCTTGCCATGGGAGCTAGCCAAAGCATTCGATCACTCAGCTGTACTTGGGGAATTCGTTAAGAAAGACAATTACGATTTGAACCAATTGGATTTTAATTTGTATAAAAATGATGCCTTAGTTCAGCATGGCAATACCAAAGATATGCTGTTTTCTATTGATGCCATCATCAGTTTTGTTTCGTTTTATTTCACCCTTAAAACGGGCGATTTAATTTTTACTGGAACACCTGCAGGTGTTGGTGCAGTTGGCATTGGCGATCGTTTAATTGGCAAAACAGAGGCCGTAGAATTTTTTAATTTCGAGGTAAAATAATTGTTTAAAATTCTTAACATTATCGCTTGTTTCGTTTTTGCTTTTCATTTGAAAGCGCAAACCAACAGCGCGTATCCGCAACACGATTTCGTTAACCCGATGGCTGGTAAAATGGAAATCATTGGTACTTTTTGTGAACTGAGACCCAACCATTTTCATGGGGGATTAGACATACGAACAGGTGGCGAAATTGGTCGACCGATATTAGCCATTGGCGATGGTTTTGTTTCGCGTATTAATATTTCGAGCATAGGTTATGGCAAGGCACTGTACATTACCCATAAGAATGGTTATACCAGTGTTTATGCCCACTTAAGTGATTTTCCGCCTGAGATAAAGTGGTACATAGAAAAGAACCAATACCATCTTCAAAAATGGGAAGTGGAATTGTACCCAGAGTCAGATTTATTGCAAGTAAAGCAAGGTCAGTTAGTAGCCTATAGTGGCAATACTGGTGGCTCTCAAGGTCCGCATTTGCATTTCGAAATTAGAGAAACAAAAACCGAAGCACCGGTAAATCCTCTTTTATTTGGATTGAAGATGAATGATTTTATGGCGCCCAACATTTCCAATGTCTATCTATACAGTTATGATACTTTGGCCAAGCGCAACAACGGTCATTTTCCTTCGGATGGCATACAATTGTACACCACACAAATTGTGAAAGTGAAGAAGAAAAAAAAGAAAATATTAGTACCTATTAGCGAACAAAGATTAGCTTTTGGAAAATACGCTTTCGGGGCCAATATCAAAGACTTTGCAACATCGGCAGGCGATAACAATGGGGTGAATTATTTGCAAGTGTACAGAGATGGTGAGTTAATATATGATTGTAAAATAGAACAGTTTTTGTTCAGTCAGATGCGTATGCACAATAACTATATCGATTATCGCAGACAGAAAGAAGGTGGTATAAAAATGCATAAATTATTTATCGATGAAGGCAATACCTTGCCCTTTTATAAAACCTCTAAAACCAATGGATGGTTTGTGATTACTGATACCATTAAGCATGAATTTAAAATTGTTGCCAAAGATGTGTATGGCAATACCAGTTATAAAATTGTAAACATAAGAGGCAGCGCTACCGGCAGAAAAATAAGTGATTACATAGCTTATAATAAAAACCATACGCATTGTAAAGCCAGTATTGACAATACTTACAGCATTGGCGATAAATTCAAATTTACCTTGGCAAAAAACACTTTGTATGGCGATTATAAATTGCAATTTTATAAAAATTATGGCGAGAATTATACCATAGGCAATGATATGGTACCCATTGATAAGCGCATGGATGTTTCTTTTAAATTGCGTGAAGATCAAATGCGACTATCATCAAAATTTGTGATTTGCAATGTGTATGGAAAAGCTTATGGCACTAAGTATAACAATGGATGGGTGACAGCAGGTGTCAAAGAGTTTGGTACTTTTTATTTGGCTTTAGATACGATTAGGCCAAGTATATCTGCAGTGGTGATTAATAGACGCGGTTACTTTGCATTTCATATCAACGATAATTTATCGGGTATTGGCGACTTCGATTTTTATATTGACGACACATGGGTATTGTTAGATTATGAGTCGAAAGCCAGTTTACTGTTTGGCACGGTTCCACAACCAATATCAGCTGGTAAACATATTGTGCGTTTAGTTGTTTATGATGAAAGAAACAATCAAAGAACCTTTACAAAAGAAATAACGGTATTATGACAACAATAGCAATAGGCGCAAAAGCCCCAGCCTTTAAGGCCAACGATCAAAATGGTGTAAGCAGAACCTTGAAAGAATTCAGTGGTAAAAAATTAGTGCTTTATTTTTATCCAAAAGATGATACCCCGGGTTGCACAGCTGAGGCTTGCGATTTAAGAGATAATTATAAAAAATTCATCAAAGCAGGTTATGCTATTTTGGGTGTTAGTCCTGATACAGAGGCTAAGCACATGAAATTTATTACCAAATATGAATTGCCTTTCGATTTATTGGCAGATACTGATAACGCAATTGCTTTGGCATATGGTGTATGGGTAGAAAAAAGCATGTATGGTAGAAAATACATGGGCATCGCACGTACTACTTTTGTCATTGATGAAAAGGGTAAGATTGAGCAAGTAATTGAGAAAGTAGATACCAAGAACCACACGGCTCAAATTCTTTAATTTACGATTCTGCGAATATCTAAAAGGACATAGGCAAGTTGTTTGTCTATGACGATACCTTCTTTTGATAATTTATCGATTCTTACTACACCGCTAGCATGTATGATTTCTGTATTGCTAATCATAAGGCCTACATGACTCACATTCTCACCATCTGGTTTTTTGAAAAATACTAAGTCGCCACTTTGTATTTCTGGAAAAGAAACGCTTGTTCCACAGGTAATTTGTTGCTTGGTATCGCGTGGTAAATTTATTGCATTGGCTTTGAAGACAACTTGCACAAATCCTGAGCAATCAATGCCCATAAAACAGCGACCGCCCCATAAGTAAGGCGCATTCAAAAGTGTTTTTGCGGTATTGATTAGGCGTAATTTTAAAGGTAAATGGTGATTGGGCTTAAGATTAAATTTTAATTCAAAAGACTTGTCATGCAAAAGGAATTTGTTTCCTTCTGGTATGAGTCCGCCACATGGAATGAGTATTTTTTCGCCTTTGGCAAAAGCCTCAACACAATCGGTATCTACAAGTTGCGTATAAGTTGTATAAGGGGCGTAGGTATTACCGCTAATCCAGCCTTCGTATTGATCGAATTCAGTTATTATTTTTAACCAATCTTTTTGATTTTCAAGAATGGTATAGCTTTCTCCGAAAATTAAAGAGGACACCATTTCCGCACCCGAGCGTGGCTCGTTGCGCATGGGTATAAAGGTTTGTAAGCAAGTACCTTTTGTTTCGCTCATGTCAATTAAATATGAAGTCTAGATTTTCTATCTAGCAATACATTTTCAGTTTCTACATGGTCTGGATCGGGCACACAGCAATCAACAGGGCAAACGGCAGCACACTGTGGCTCTTCATGAAAGCCCATACACTCGGTACATTTATCGGGAACAATATAGTAAACTTCGCTGCTAATGGCATCAAACTTATCGTCAACACCAACCACTGTGCCATTCATTAAAGTGTAAGTGCCTTCAACGCTGGTGCCATCTTTAATGCGCCAATTAACACCACTTTCATAGATAGCATTATTGGGACATTCTGGTTCACAAGCGCCGCAGTTGATACATTCTTCAGTTATTATAATGGCCATTTTACTTTAAATATTATAGTGCAATATTCGTTAAAATTTAGGGAAAAAAAGAATTCAGAGGATTAAAATACGCTTGATTTTTATCACACTATTATTTTATTCTTTATGTTTGAATCGATGAAATTAAAACGAATTATTTTATTTGGCGTTTTATACCTCCTAGGGTTATTGTTATCTACCAACATGAATTGTAAGTATAAAATATTTACATACAAAAGTGCCATGTGGGCTGATGCCTCTGGCTACTATGTTTATTTGCCTGCCACTTTTATTTATGATTGGAAAGCAGAAACAATGCCCAAACGCATGGATACATTAACTGGTTTGGGTTTCTACTATCGCGATAGTGGGAAGGTGCTTTTCACAAAGTATACCAATGGACAATGTTATTTGCATTGGCCTTTTTTCTTAATCGCACATGCCTATTGTTTAATGGGAGGCGATATACCCGATGGTTTCTCGCAACCCTATGTTAATAGCCTTATTTGGGCAGGCATATTTTATTTATTGGCTGGGTTTTATTTACTTTTTTTTGTGCTAAAAAAGTATGCTAGTGCTAAGGCTTCAGTTATAACCATAGTAGCACTTTTTATGTGTACCAATCTCTATTATTACACAATTAAACATCCGGGTTTATCTCATATTTATACCTTCTTTTTGGTTGCCTTCTTATTGTATTTGGTACAGTATTTTACACCTCGCAAAGTGTTATTGATACTGCCTATTGCGGCCTTAATTGTTTTGATACGACCAACCAATTTGACTTTGCCAATAATGGCTTTACTTTTTGGAATGGCCGTTCATGGAAGAGGTTTTTTAAAACAAGTTCCAAATGGATACTTTGTTTTTGGTGCTATTTTAGGTTTTTTAATTTTTATTCCACAATTACTTTATTGGCATACACTAACGGGGCATTGGTTCATGTATTCCTACGAAAATGAAGGGTTCATTTATTGGAATGCACCTAAAATTTTACAAGTATTATTTGCACCAAAAAATGGCTTTTTTATGTATGCACCAATTTTGGTTTTCGCCATGATTGGTTTAATATATCAACCTGTCTCTAGGCAATTTTCATGGGCTACATTGGCTTTGTTTATTCTTATAACTTATATTCATGGCTCGTGGCATTCACCTGGCTTTGGATGTGCCTATGGCGCGCGTGCCTACATTGATTTTATGCCCATTTTTGCATTTGGTTTGGCAGCTTTTATCCAAGTTATTTTAAACAAAACTAAAACAGTTCAATTGCTGAGTTTAGTTGTAATACTTTGTTTTGCTTTTTTCAATCTAAAATACATTTACGGATATGACGATTGTTGGCATACCGGTACTTGGAATTACAAAGGAATTTTGAATGTTTTGTCAGGTCAATTACCGCAGTAGCGTAATGGTGCCTTTGGTAGAATATTTCCTACCATCATAACCATAGTAGAGACAATTATAGATGTATACATCCTGTGGTTGGTCTTTGCCTTTGTAAGTACCATCCCATTGTGAATTCAAACTGTTGCCGGTATAAAGTTTTTCACCCCAACGGTTATAGATAGAAATCTCAACACTTTTTAAAGCGCCACCGCGCATTATAAAGGTATTATTAAACTCATCGCCATTTGGTGAAAACGCATTTGGAATAAATAAAAGGGGCTCGAAATCAAAACAAACTTCATTGCTCCATGTTACAGTATCGGTTCCAATTTTAGTAGCTTTGATTCTATAACATTGGGTATAATATTCTAAGCCATTGCCATAGGCCATGTTAAAGGTGGTAACATTGGGCTCGTATAATTCATAAGTAGCTGTGTTTTTCAGCAGGCGATACACATCGTAACGAATACTGGCATTGCCCCAACCAATATAAGGTGTAAAATTCATGGTGATATCGTAGGCACTTACCTTTTTACCACTCAATAATATATTGGTATGCACTTGGGTATACAATGGCTGACCGCATAAGTCGAAGCCCTTCACGCGGTAATCCCAAGCGTTAAAATCGGTGTTAATATTGCTATTATTGTATTGCAATTGCGTGCCAGCAATCGTTCCAACGGTAACAAAAGGATTGCTAGTACTGGCCTCTCTTCTTTCGAGGAAAAGTGAATTGTTATATTTAGGCGCATTGCGCAATTCCCAAAACACATCGATACCATTATCTGCAGCAGGAGGAGGATTAACCGTCAAATATTTTAAATACAAGGATGGGTTATCAAAGAAAACATTTAATCGCAAAGTGTCGCCAACACAGCCAAATTCTGAGGTTTCAACCACTTTTAATGAATTGTATTGCTGACCGGTCCATATAATATTGATAGTATTGTTAGTGCTTAGTGGCACTGCAGTTCCGCCATTAATGGTCCAATTGTATTTTGAATTTACCAAGCCTGTTACACTATATAAAAAGCTATTGATATTTGGATAGCAAATGATAGAATCACCAATAATAGGCGTGGTGGTAGGTTTAGGATGAATTAACAACAAGGTGTCAATAGGTTTTCCTACACATCCAAATTCAGTTGTTTCAATCACACGCACCTTAAAGTTTCCAAATTGAAGGTAGCTATATAGAATGGCATTGGTGCTTTGACCTACAATGTTATTAGTATCTGAGTTGATGCTCCATAAATAGCGCGACTTAGCGTAACCATTAACGTTAAAATTACCCGAACTTGGATTCTGACAAACTTCAAAATCACCATTGATTTTATTGGCAATTGGGAAAAGGCGAATATTGATGATTCTTGAAGTTGGATTGCTAATACAAGGTATGCTATTCACAGAATCAAAGCTACTCTCGTAAACTGTTAAACTACCTGTGGCACTAACACCCCAATCAACAGTAATCTGATGGGTCAATTGACCTGAGGTGATGGTTCCGCCTGTAATGCTCCAATTATAGGTTGTGTTATTGATGAGAGGTACTGTGTAAATGACGTTTTTAGTAAACTCACAGACAGAGGTATCGCCAATTATATTGGCACCGATTAATTTATAAGTTTTATCAACCGCTAAATAAACGGTATCGCCCAGGCATCCAAATCGATTTTTTTCTATGACCTTTACTTGACCAATGCCTGCACCGCCCCAATTGATTTTTACAGAACCTGCACCCACACTTACAATGGTGCCTCCAGTAACATACCATTGAAAACTGCTACCTGCTTGAAAGGTGCTCACCTTGTATTCGATTCGGTTGCTATTTGGGCAGATTGAAATTGGACCAGCAATAGGTGGTGTGCTAGGTTTGGATACCCAAACATTAATAGTTGCAGTATCGCTTGGACAATTGTTGGTATTGTATTGTACTAATTTCGCATTGGCTTTTCCAGCTGCAAGCCAAGTAATCGAAACAGAATTCGCATTTGATGTACCATTAATTAATCCATTGAATGCCCACCATTGATATTTGTACCCTGAAGTTGTGGCTGTTGTATAAAATTTTGTGGTGTTTGGACAAAGGGTGTCGACACTCGGAATAACTGGCACTGGTGGTGAAACAATTAGCGTAACGGGGTATGTGAATGGTGTGCCAGGGCACCCAAATTGAGAAACTGGCACTACTGTGATACTGCCACTTGTTGCGTTTTTATCCCAACTAACTGTTAATTTATTACCTGTTTTATTTTGAAGCGTGCCATTGGAAATGGTAACATTATAAGTAATGCCAATGAGTTCTGGAGCTGTATTGGCGGTAGGTGTTATGGTGTAAATATTATCTTTCGAACCTTGGCAAATAGGCGAGGGCCCAGCAACAGTAACTTTACCAGTAAAAGGTTTCACCCGAATAGAAAAATTGAGGAGGGAATATTTAGAGGGGCAACCATCATCGATGGCATAGGCAGTAAATAAATACGGATCATTGCGTGCTTGGGTACATTCGGTTTGCCAACAAAATTCAGAGCTAACAGTTGAATTAGCAAATGCATCTGGGAAAGTAGCTTTGTTACCAATAAAACCATTGGCGCCAGTTAATATATCGCCTTTACCACTCAGGTTGATACCGTTTTTATCTTTATCATAGGCACTAACTGTGAAACAGAGTTTTTGTCCGCCATAAATCGTAAACGAATCGGCACTCGATTTAATTATGGGTCGGTTATTTGAATTACATTTAATGACCAGCACTTGTAAGTCGAGCCGCGTAATACCAAGCAATACCCATTTACCCTGTATTTTTCGATATTCGTATACGTCAAGGGCAGTGGCAAAATTGCCGGTGCCTTTTGAAAGATAAGTGGTAACCCCATTTCTTGAATTAATCTTTGCAATGCCTCCCGCACCAAAGGGGTCTTTACTAGTATAACCGTTGGCGTATCTTGTAATGGCAACTGGTGGGGTATAGGCGCCAGCACAACTTGATAAAGCGCCATCCCAAGGTGTTGCAAATTGGTAAACCAAAGAATCGCCATCCTCGTCAATGGCATAATTATTAATATCTGTGGTATCGTTCACGCACATAAAAGGCACAGGTACTTCTGTAAAATAAGGGGAGCTATTTTTTACATTGGTTGGTGGGATGATGACTTGATACATTTGACCTAGATCGGGCGTTCCTGAACTGCCGTTCATTAAATTAACTTGGGTGTTGCGGCAACACACTTGGTACTGGATATAGTAGCCAAATGAATTGGTTGGAAGGGTAACGGGATGTCGGTAAATACCTCTTTCTAAACAGGCATTTGCTACCTCAGGACAATCTGTTCTGCCAGGGGGTTTAACTGATTCTCGGGTTGAAATGGAAAAATTTTCGGTTCGCACATACGCATTGTTATCTCTGCGGTAAATACAAAGGTCAATATCATCTGCCAAATTAATACTGCCTTGCTTGCAATCGCGGTACACTGTAACTGTTACCATGTAACGGGTGCCTCCAGATGAAGAGGACATGTATTC
>CANFUB010000014.1 GCA_947450015.1 Bacteroidota bacterium
ATGGTTTATCGTGTAGACTCTTTGTATGATACTTTAACACACAGATCTATTGATACCACTCATATTGTGTATAGTGTTAGCGACTTTTCGAAAGTAAACAATGCCAATGATTTTGGGGTTGTTTTAAAAATAGATTCGAGTCTATTTCGCAGTCCTTATTTTCCAATAAAAGTAAAGGTGACTTCCTCTGGAACCGACCGTAACCCTAGCAATAATACAATGGAATACTTTTACTGGTTGAGGAATTCATATGACCCAAATATGAAAGAGGTTTCGCCACCTGAAATTGAAGAGGGTTTCGACGACTGGCTCACTTATACCATCCATTTTCAAAATATAGGTACAGCACCTGCAATCGATGTTCGCGTTGCAGATACTTTAGATAAGCGATTTGATTTAGAAACTTTTCAGCTTTTAAATAATAGCCATCCCATGACCACCTCCTTGGACAAGGGTGTACTATCTTTCATGTTCAAGGATATTAATTTGCCTGACAGCAATGCCGATGAGAAAGCATCACATGGTTTCATTCAATATAGAATCAAGCCAAAAACACCATTGCTGAAAAATGATGTTTTGAAAAATACTGCCTATATCTATTTCGACTACAACCCAGCAGTGGTTACCAATACCGCTACCAGCTTAGCATTTCCTAAAGGGGTGCTTATTCCAGATTCTAATTTTGCAGCATGGCTTACCTATAAGTTTCCAAGTTCAATGCGCAATGGCAATCTAATGGATACAAGTTCAAATTTGATTAAAACCACTACCTCGGTTGATGTGAAATATAAAAAAATTAAAGATCTATTTGGTATACAATTTTTCAATTCATTACAAAATTTAGACTGTTCGGGTAATCAATTAATCAATCTTCCCGCCTTGCAATATTCATTAAAGGTGTTGAATTGTTCATTCAATAAATTTAAAACATTGCCTCCATTACCTCCCTTGCTTACTTTATTAAACTGCGATAACAATGATTTATCAATTTTGCAAACACTTCCATCAAGTTTAACCTACCTTAGCTGCCAGCATAATAAAATTGAAGCGTTGCCATTGTTGCCTTCTACGTTATCAAATCTGCTTTGCGGATGGAACCATTTGGATGCGCTACCAAAACTTCCTTCTGGTTTAAATCAACTATTTTGCAACAACAATAAGATTGTTTGTTTTGATGTTTTTGCTGAATCGATTTCAGAAATAAATATCACCAATAATAAACATAATTGCTTGCCAAATTACATCAGTGCAATGGATGTTGCTACCAAATCAATGGCCTTGTGTAAGCCCAATAATCCAGTCAATAACCCTGATGGTTGTGCAAGTACACTAACCTCTCAAATTGCCAGCACCCCTGTCGTAGAAATTAAAATTTACCCTAATCCAGGACACGATTTGTTTAGAGTAGAACTTCCTACTGAAATAGGTTGGATAAAACTAGAAGTTTACAACATGCTTGGTGATATCATATATGTTACTAACTCAATTGAAAAAGCGAACACCATTGATTTAAGTGGAGTGGCTCCGGGGATTTATAGTCTTAAACTAAGCGGAGACGAAATCGTTATCAATAAATGTCTTATCAAGCAGTAAAAAACAACAATCAACAAACCTCAGATTGATTTGATAATCTCTACCTCATCAACTTGAGATGGGTTCTGTTTTTATTAAAAACATTTTACAGAAATATACTTACTGAGAAATTGTATACTTTTGATGAAATAAAAAAAATAAAGAAACGTTATTTTTCTTTAAGCCAATTTTAAACCTATGCTAAGACCTCAATCCTTGTTTTTTATCGCGATTTTAGCAAGTTGTAATTCGCTGTTTGCACAACAAACCAATTGGAAATTAATGGCCCCAGATTCTATGATTCAGAAACTCCATATTAAAGAGGCTGTGCAATGGAGTAATGGAAATGTTGATGTGATAGAAAGTTATGGTCCTGACAGCAGGATTAACCAAAGAATTGTTTTTAATGATCCTCTTTGGAAAAGTGTCACAACCTTTCAATTCAAGGGAAAAAGGGTCATTGAAAAAAGAGTTTTTTATAATTATAAATATAACCGGAATTGCAGATGTAGCAAGGATACGGTGGTAACAGAAAGCAAGGAAATATACAGGCCTAGTCGCAAAGAAAAAAAGAAAATTGAAGATACGCTTGCATACGACAGTCTTGGTCGGTTAAGCATGCGAACAGTTACAGGTAAATGTAATGTTGCAAGGGTCTATTATACGTATGGGGTGAATGGTAAAGTTTCTGCATTAAGAGACTACGATTCATACCACCATAGCACACCGAAATTAAGATTTATGGATAGTTTTGAATACCATGAATCGGGCATTCTAAAACGTAAAATCAGTTATTCTTTTTATGAAGAACACGAGGGTATTGTTCAGTCACACCATCAGGAAGAAACTATTTATACTTACAGTGATTCAGGATTGCTAATAGAAAAAATAATTGTTAGTATTTGGCCCTTTAATAAAGACAATGCCCCTTATACGACCCATTATACTTATGTTTATGAGTTCTATCAATAATAGAACTTAAATGCAGGTTAATAGCATACACATAATGGCTAGCTTTTTTAATTGAATTTGAAATTAATTGAGCTAATAAGCACAGGTATAAAAGACGTGCTATATTAATCAGTAAATAACCTTAATTTTGCACTTGAGTCCGGTTATATTTGAAAAATTAACACTTATTTTCATTATGGCTCAACCGTTCTTCAAAACCAGGCTTTTTTACCCTCGTGGGATTTTTAAAAGTAATTTTAAAGACGTTAGAAGGTTGCGAAATCAGCGGAGGCTAAATCCTTATTATTTTGGATTTTATCAAACACCGGACTCTTTTTTTTTCAGAATAATTTTTTGTAATAATTAAATGTATTTTTCTTAGGAAAGAAATACAGACTCAGTTTTAATTCACTAGCCTGCCCTGAAGCGTAAAAGCTCGAAAGATTAATTTCAGGGTTTTTCTGCCCTATCCCGTATTAGAGTTCAACTCCGCCTTTGGCGGACTGAACACAATACGGGATAACTAAAACAAAAAATCCCGCCATCGGGCGGGATTATGTTTTAGTAAGTGGGCCCTGCTGGAATCGAACCAGCCACCCTCTGATTATGAGTCAGACGCTCTAACCGAATGAGCTAAGGGCCCTAAAAGGACTGCAAATGTAGGATTTTAGAATTTACTTTCAAAATTACACCTACTTATTTTTCGTAAAGTATTATTTTATCTTCGGGCTAACCTACCTTTGCCACCTGATAATAGTACCATGAAATTCGATAGGTTTGAACTCACAACAGAAGTAAAAAACAATTTAACAAAACTTAAATTTTTTAGAACCACTGATATTCAGTTTAAGGCCATTCCACCAATTCTTAAGGGAGAAGATGTGCTAGCCATTGCACAAACAGGTACAGGTAAAACAGCCGCTTTTGCAATACCAATTATCAATAAGTTGCAACAAGAAAAATTTGGGCGCTCGAACGATTATATCAAATGTTTGGTCATGGTGCCAACACGTGAATTGGCCATTCAAATTACTGAAGTTTTCGAAAATTTAGCGAAAGGCACTGGGGTCAGAACCATTTGTGTTACTGGGGGTGTCGACCAAGATCCACAAATAGCCAAACTTAAAAAGGGTGTAGATATTTTAATTGCAACACCAGGTAGAATGTTCGATTTAATTAGTCAAGGTTACATCAACGTCAATTCAATTCGCATATTGGTGTTAGACGAGGCTGATCATATGTTGAATTTAGGTTTCATCAAAGACATTAAAGACATTGTTTCTAAGTTGCCACAAAACAGACAGACCTTGTTTTTCTCGGCCACTATCGACGATAGAATTAAAAAGACGGCCTATTTAATTGTTCGCAATGCCATCAGAATTCAGATATCGCCAGAAAATCCAGTGAATAAAAACATTCACCATACCGTTGCTTTTATTGAGATGGATGATAAGCGTTTTTTCTTAGAGCGTTTAATCAATGAACAAGAAGGCAAAAAGATACTGGTGTTTGTGCGCACCAAGGTGAGGGCCGAGCGTGTTTTAAAAGCAATGGAGAGAGTTAATATTGTTACCAAAACCATTCATGGCGACAAAGAGCAAACAGATCGTTTAACAGTTTTAAATGAATTCAAGAACGGAACCATTAAAGTTTTAATTGCAACCGACGTATCAGCACGTGGTATTGATATACCGCATGTCGATTATGTAGTGAATTACGATTTACCCGATCAAGCAGAGAATTATGTGCACAGGGTAGGGCGAACAGGTAGAGCTGATAATAAAGGATTTGCGGTTTCTTTTTGTAGCAACGAAGAAAAAGCATTGCTCAAAGAAATTGAGGCCTACATTGGTCATACGATTGAAGTGCTAACAATTTTCAAAAAGGATTACGAAGAAACGATTGATTATTCAAATGAGGAATCAGCCACCAATTGGCGCGACCTCATTAATGACGAAGATGAAAAACCCAACAAGAAGGGAAAGCGCAAATAAATTTACTTTTTATGGCCTTTTGGAAAAGAATATATTTTTTTTTCTTGAAAGTTGGGCTGACATTGGATGCACAAACTTTTGAAGATTTTAAAAAATGCAATATTTTTTTTAAGACTATTTGAGGTGCGCAAAACGTATAAAACATAGTATTTGCAGGGGTTAAAGGATGAATTGTTTTGTTTTTGACGTGTCAAAAAATAGGTTTATTAAGAATTCTCTTATTTTTTTTACAAAAAGGCTTTGTTTTCTCAATTCGTTGGCCTACTTTTGCAGTCCTTTTAGCAGAAAATACATGTTTTCTAGTAAAAAAGATACGTTCTTTATCATGCCACTTTAGCTCAGCTGGTAGAGCAACTGATTTGTAATCAGTAGGTCGTTGGTTCGATCCCGACAAGTGGCTCATCGTATTGCATTGGGGAGTTTCCAGAGTGGCTAAATGGGACAGACTGTAAATCTGTTACTTCGGTTTCGGTGGTTCGAATCCACCACTCCCCACAAGCTAATAAAGAGCGGATGTACAGCCATTCATATTTAGATCGTAGAAAATGCAATTGATAAGTCAGTGACTTCACAAAGGCAATTGATATTATCGAGGGGAAAAAGGAAATTTGCGGGAGTAGCTCAGTTGGTAGAGCGACAGCCTTCCAAGCTGTAGGTCGCGGGTTCGAGCCTCGTCTCCCGCTCAATGAGTAGTTTAACATTTAAAGTTGCTGGTAACAATTTAAAATGTATGACTTATCGAAAAGAAGATAACCAAGCCGTTGTAGCTCAGGGGTAGAGCACTTCCTTGGTAAGGAAGAGGCCAAGGGTTCAAATCCCTTCAATGGCTCAGTTGGTTAGAAAAAAAGAAAGACATACGAACAGCAAGTGATTGTTGTTTCATATATAGAAATTAAAATATAAATAAAAATAACAATTAAATTAAATTTAAATCATGGCAAAAGAAACATTTGACCGCTCCAAAGCCCACGTTAACATTGGTACTATCGGTCACGTTGACCACGGTAAAACCACTTTAACAGCAGCAATCACTAAAGTATTGGCTGAAAAAGGTTTATCAGAAGCTCGTTCTTTCGAATCAATCGATTCGGCTCCGGAAGAAAAAGAACGTGGTATTACAATCAATACTGCACACGTTGAGTACTCAACAGCTACACGTCACTATGCACACGTAGATTGCCCGGGTCACGCTGACTATGTAAAAAACATGGTTACTGGTGCTGCGCAAATGGACGGTGCTATTCTTGTTGTTGCTGCTACAGACGGACCAATGCCACAAACTCGTGAGCACATCTTGTTAGCGCGTCAGGTTGGTGTACCTCGTCTAGTTGTATTTATGAACAAATGCGACAGTGTTGACGATTCAGAATTATTAGACTTAGTTGAAATGGAAGTTCGTGAATTATTGAGCTTCTATAATTTCGATGGCGACAATACTCCAATTATCCGTGGTTCTGCTTTAGGTGGATTAAACGGCGATCCTACATGGGTTGAAAAAATTATGGAATTAATGAACGCTGTTGATACTTGGATTCCAATTCCTCCAAGATTGGTTGATCAACCTTTCCTTATGCCAGTTGAAGACGTGTTCTCTATCACAGGTCGTGGTACTGTAGCAACAGGTCGTATCGAAAGAGGTATAGTAAACGTTGGTGATCCAGTAGAAATCATTGGTTTAGGTGATGTTAAAATGACTTCAACTATTACTGGTGTTGAGATGTTCCGTAAATTATTAGATAGAGGTGAAGCTGGTGACAACGCTGGTATGCTTTTACGTGGTATTGATAAAGAACAAATCAAAAGAGGTATGGTTATCTGTAAGCCAGGTTCTGTAACTCCACACACTAAATTCAAAGCTGAGGTTTATGTGTTGAGCAAAGAAGAAGGTGGAAGACATACGCCATTCTTTAACAAATACCGTCCACAATTCTATTTCCGTACCACAGACATGACAGGTGAAGTAACTTTACCAGAAGGTGTAGAAATGTGTATGCCAGGTGATAACATCACAGTAACAGTTGAATTGATCCAACCAATTGCAATGGAAAAAACATTGCGTTTCGCTATCCGTGAGGGTGGTAGAACAATTGGTGCTGGTCAGGTTACTGAGATCTTAGACTAATTAAATCATTATACATAGCCATTGGTCATTGTCACCATTGACCAATGGCCATTGTCTATAAACGGGAATAGTTCAATGGTAGAATAGAGGTCTCCAAAACCTTTGATCAGGGTTCGAATCCTTGTTCCCGTGCAAAAAGAAACATACCGCGAAGCCGCATTAACGCTAACAAAAGCTAATAAAGAAATTAATAAAATGGAAAAATTAAGGAATATGTGGAATCTTACAGTAGACGAATTACTTAACAAAGTAACTTGGCCTACTTGGGACCAATTGCGTGAAAGTGCAATCATTGTGCTTATTGCGTCAATAATTTTTGCTGCTATCGTTTGGGTAATCGATTATTTACTAGGAAACGGTTTAACCTTTTTCTATAATTTCTTTAAATAAACGAAATGGAAGTTACAGATCTTCAATGGTACGTGGTGAGAGCCATCTCCGGTCAAGAAAAAAAGGTAAAAGCTAATCTTGAAAGCGAGCTTGAAAAAGCGAAACTTACAGATTATGTGCCTCAAATTCTTATACCAATGGAGAAAGTTTATACCATTAAAAATGGCAAGAAGATTGCCAAAGATAAAAACTATTTTCCTGGTTATATTTTAGTCCAAATGAAATTTTATGGTGAGGTAGAAGCAACCATAAAAGGCATCAATGGCGTAGTAGGATTTTTAGGTTCAAAAGAAGGACCTGTGCCGCTTAGACAGGCAGAAGTAAATAGAATATTAGGTAATGCCGATGAGCATGGCGCAATTGATCCGGAAGGAACAGAACCATTCATCGTTGGTGAACCAATCAAAGTAACCGATGGTCCATTTAGTGGATTTAGCGGTGTCATTGAGGAAGTAAACGATGAGAAAAAGAAAGTGAAAGTAATGGTTAAAATTTTCGGAAGAAGAACACCATTAGAATTAAACTACAATCAGATAGAAAAAGAATAATAAGCAAATCCCGCAAAGCAGCATTGCTGTCATGCGAAAACAAATCAATCAATAAATAAAATGGCAAAAGAAGTATCAGGATTCGTAAAATTACAAGTAAAAGGCGGACAAGCAAATCCCGCACCTCCCATTGGACCTGCTCTGGGCTCAAAAGGTGTAAACATCATGGAGTTTTGTAAACAGTTTAACGCACGTACCCAAGATAAAATGGGTAAAGTGTTACCAGTTGTTTTAACAGTGTTTTCAGACAAATCGTTTGAATTCATTATTAAAACTCCTCCAGTAGCTGTTCAAATATTAGAAGTTACTAAAGTAGCAAAAGGTTCAGCAGAACCAAACCGTAAAAAACTAGGTGAGTTAACTTGGGATCAAGTTAAGAAAATTGCCGAAGATAAAATGCCGGATTTAAATTGCTTCGAAGTTGAGTCAGCCATGAACATGGTTGCAGGTACAGCGAGAAGTATGGGTATCACAATTTCAGGAAACAAACCATTTTAATAGAATAAACAATGGCACTTACAAAAAATAGAAAGATCGTTGCAGCAAAAGTAGATAGCGCTAAAGTTTATTCTTTAGAGGAAGCAACTAAAATATTGAAAGATATAACCTTCACTAAATTCGATTCATCAGTTGATATTGACGTTCGTCTTGGTGTAGATCCTAAACAAGCATCACAAATGGTGAGAGGTGTTTCCACCTTGCCACATGGTACTGGTAAAACAATTAAAGTTTTAGTATTGTGTACACCTGATAAAGAAGCAGAAGCAAAAGCTGCTGGTGCTGATTATGTAGGTTTAGATGATTATATCGAAAAAATCAGCGGTGGCTGGTTAGACATCGACATTATAATTACCATGCCAGCTGTAATGGCGAAACTTGGTAAATTAGGTAAAATATTAGGGCCACGTAACTTAATGCCAAATCCAAAGTCAGGAACTGTTACTCCTGATGTTGCTAAGGCGGTGACTGAAGTAAAAGCAGGTAAAATCGATTTCAAAGTTGATAAAACCGGTATCATTCATGCATCAATTGGTAAAGTTAGCTTTCAACCTAATCAAATCGCTGAGAACGCAGTAGAAATAATGCAAACTCTTAGCAAACTAAAGCCCTCTTCTTCCAAGGGGACTTACTTTAAAAGCGTTTACTTAAGCTCTACCATGAGTCCAAGTTTATGCATTGATATTAAATCAATTCCAGGAATTTAAAAATGAAAAGAGAAGACAAAAACGCAGCAATCGCTCAACTTACTGAGAAGCTTAAAGCTCATGACATTTTGTATTTCGCAGATACTTCAAGTATCTCTGCTAACAATACAAATAGCTTGAGAAGAGAACTTTTCAAAGGGGGCATTCAGATGCAGGTAGCAAAAAATACTTTGATATTTAAAGCTATGCAAAACTCCGGAAAAGATTTTGGCGATTTAGAGAACATTTTAAAAGGTACGACCGCAATTCTAGTTAGTGATAACGCAAAAGCGCCAGCTCAAGCGATATTGAAATTCAGAAAAAAAGGTACTAAACCTGAATTAAAAGGTGCTTACATTGACAGCGCAATTTACATTGGCGACAATCAATTACTAGCATTGAGTACTCTAAAATCAAAAGAGGAAATGATTGGAGAGATAGTTGGATTATTACAATCTCCAGCTAAAAATGTGATTTCTGGCTTAAAGAGCGGTGGGAGCAAAATTGCTGGTATCGTTAAAACTTTGCAAGAAAGAGCAAACTAAAAATTTATTAACAAACAAAAAAACAATTAAAAAAAATGTCAGATTTAAAAGCATTTGCTGAACAATTAGTTAATCTTACCGTTAAACAGGTAAACGAATTAGCTCAAATTTTGAAAGATGAGTATGGTATCGAACCAGCTGCTGCTGCGGCTGTAGCTGCGGCTCCTGCTGCAGGTGGTGGTGGCGAAGTTGCTGCTGCTCAAACAGAATTTACTGTAATCCTTAAAGCTGCCGGTCCTAACAAATTAAACGTTGTTAAGGTAGTTAAAGATTTAACTGGTCTTGGCTTAAAAGAAGCTAAAGATTTAGTTGATGGCGCTCCAAAACCTGTAAAAGAAAACATTGCTAAAGACGAAGCTGAAGCATTGAAAGCTAAACTTACAGAAACTGGTGCAGAAGTTGAGATTAAGTAATCTCATTTTACGCTAAAAATTTTACCAATAGACCCAGGGAAACCGAGTGGGTCTATTGGTGTTTTAATTAAACAACCTCTCCACTCGGACATAAAAACATACTAATTTTTAATAAAATTGGCAACAAAAGTTAAACAACCAAAAAGAATCAATTTCGCATCAATTGATAAGGTAATTGATTATCCTGATTTTCTTGACATTCAATTACAATCATTCAAAGAATTTTTTCAATTAGAAACCCACGTAGACAAACGCACTGATGAAGGTTTGTTCAAAGTGTTTCAGGAAAATTTTCCAATAAATGATACCAGAAACATTTTCAATCTTGAATTTTTAGACTATTTCGTGGATCCTCCACGCTACTCTATTCAAGAATGCATAGAAAGAGGTCTTACTTACTCTGTGCCTCTTAAAGCAAAATTAAAACTCTCTTGTAACGATCCTGAACACGAAGATTTTGAAACCATCGTGCAGGATGTGTACTTAGGTACAATTCCATACATGACCCCAAGCGGAACCTTTGTTATCAATGGTGCCGAAAGGGTTATCGTTTCTCAATTACACCGTTCTCCAGGTGTGTTCTTTGGACAATCATACCATACCAATGGTACCAAATTATACAGCGCCCGTGTAATCCCTTTCAAAGGTTCATGGATTGAGTTTGCAACCGATGTAAACAACGTCATGTACGCTTACATCGATAGAAAAAAGAAATTCCCAGTTACCACTTTGCTTCGTGCAATTGGTTTCGAATCAGATAAAGATATTTTAAATATTTTCGGTCTTGCTGAAGAAGTGAAAGTTTCTAAATCAGGTCTGAAAAAATATGTAGGTAGAAAATTATCCGCAAGGGTACTTCGTACCTGGATCGAAGATTTCGTGGATGAGGATACCGGAGAGGTGGTATCTATCGAACGTAACGAAGTTATCATTGAACGTGATACTTTGTTAGAAAACGAACACATCGATGAAATAGTTGAAGCTGGTGTTAAAACCATTATCTTAAACAAAGAAGAAGAAGGTAAAAATGATTTCACTATCATCTATAATACCTTACAAAAAGATACTTCAAATAACGGTAAAGAAGCGGTAGAACATATCTATCGTCAATTGAGAAATACTGACCCGCCAGATGAGGAAACAGCGCGTGGTATCATTGAAAGATTGTTCTTCTCTGATAAACGTTATGACCTTGGTGATGTTGGTCGTTATAGAATTAATAAAAAATTGAACTTGAACACACCTATGGAAACAAAGGTGTTGACCAATCAAGACATTATTAAAATCATTACCTACCTAATCGAATTAAGTAATAGCCGTTCTGAAGTGGATGATATTGACCACTTAAGTAACAGACGTGTGAGAACAGTAGGTGAGCAATTATATGCTCAATTTGGTGTTGGTTTAGCGCGTATGGCCAGAACCATTCGTGAAAAAATGAACATCAGAGACAATGAAGTATTTACGCCTACAGATTTGATCAATGCGCGTTCATTGTCTTCAGTTATTAATTCATTCTTTGGTACTAACCAGTTATCTCAATTCATGGATCAAACCAATCCATTGGCTGAGATTACCCACAAAAGAAGAATGTCTGCCCTTGGACCAGGTGGTCTTTCTCGTGAAAGAGCCGGTTTCGAGGTAAGGGACGTTCACTATACCCACTATGGTCGTTTATGTACAATCGAAACACCAGAGGGACCAAACATTGGTTTGATTTCATCACTTTGTGTGCATGCTAAAATCAATGGTATGGGCTTTATCGAAACACCTTACCGTCCAGTAGAAAATGGTAAAGTAAATGTAGAGAAAGGGGTAGTATACCTAAGTGCTGAAGAGGAAGATGGAAAAATCATTGCACAATCAAATTCATTAACCAACGAAAAAGGTGAATTCCTTTCAAACGAGGTTAAAGCGCGTTTCGAAGGTGACTTCCCATTGGTATCTCCAGAAAAATTAAATTTCATGGACGTGGCACCGAACCAAATCGTTTCAATTGCAGCATCACTTATTCCTTTCTTGGAGCATGATGACGCGAACAGAGCGCTGATGGGTTCAAACATGCAACGTCAAGCAGTTCCTTTGCTTCGTCCACAAGCACCAATTGTTGGTACTGGATTAGAAGAAAGAATTGCAAGAGATTCTAGAACTTTAGTATGTGCAGAAAATAACGGTGTAGTTGATTATGTTGACGCAACAGAAATCAGAATCCGTTACGACTTTACTGAGGACGACGAATTGGTAAGCTTTGCAGGTAATATGAAAACCTATAAACTAACCAAATTCTTAAGAACCAACCAAAGTACTTGTGTGAACCTTCGTCCAATTGTTAAAAAAGGTCAAAGGGTTGCTAAAAACGAAATACTTTGCGAAGGATACGCAACAGAAGGTGGCGAATTGGCCTTAGGTAGAAACTTGAAAGTGGCTTTCATGCCATGGCAAGGTTATAACTTCGAGGATGCGATCGTTATTTCTGAAAAAGTAGTAAGCGACGATTGGTACACTTCACTTCACGTTGATGAATTTGAACTAGAAGTAAGAGATACTAAACGCGGTGAAGAAGAATTAACCAATGATATTCCAAATGTGAGCGAAGAAGCTACTAAAAATTTGGATGAAAATGGTTTAATAAGAATTGGTGCTGAAATAAAAGAAGGTGATATCATTATCGGTAAAATCACACCGAAAGGTGAGACTGAGCCTTCGCCAGAAGAAAAATTATTAAGAGCAATCTTCGGTGATAAAGCAGGTGATGTGAAAGATGCATCGCTTAAAGCGCCACCATCAACAGAAGGTGTTGTAATTGATAAAAAATTATTCAGCAGAACCAAAAAAGAAAAAGGTGCAAAAGCCGACGAAAAAGCGAAGCTTGCTAAGAGCGAAGTAGAATACGGTAAGAACATGGAGAAATTAAAAGAAATCCTAGTTCAGAAATTATTCAAAGTTTTGAATGGCAAAACATCTTCAGGTATTCACAGTGTTTTTGGTGAAGAAATGATTCCTAAAGGAACTAAATTCTCATTGAAAAACTTAGGTTCTGTAGATTACACCAATGTAAACTACGCTAACTGGACTTCAGATGCTGAGAAGAATGCAACTGTTAACCAAATCCTTAAAAATTATAAATCAGCTTCAACTGAAATATATGCAACCCATAGAAGAGAGTATTATGCAATAACTGTAGGTGATGAATTACCAACAGGTATATTGAAAATGGCTAAAGTTTATGTGGCGCAAAAACGTAAGTTGAAAGTGGGTGATAAGATGGCGGGTCGTCACGGTAACAAAGGTATTGTGGCTAGAATCGTTCGTAAAGAAGACATGCCATTCTTAGAAGATGGAACACCAGTAGATATTGTATTGAATCCACTAGGGGTACCTTCAAGGATGAACTTGGGTCAGATTTATGAAACTGTACTAGGATGGGCTGGTCTTGAATTGGGATTGAAATTCGCAACACCAATTTTCGACGGTGCTTCTCCAGCGCAGATTGATCAATATATAGAGGAAGCTAAATTGCCTAAAAACGGTCAAGTATTCTTATATGACGGTTTATCAGGTGAGAAATTCCACCAACCAACAACTGTAGGTGTAATCTATATGCTTAAATTGGGTCACATGGTTGATGATAAGATGCACGCGCGTTCTATCGGACCATACTCAATGATTACGCAACAGCCATTGGGTGGTAAAGCTCAGTTCGGTGGTCAGCGTTTTGGTGAGATGGAGGTATGGGCATTAGAAGCATTCGGTGCGGCTAATATTCTACGTGAAATCCTAACCATCAAATCGGATGATATTATGGGTAGAGCAAAAACTTACGAGGCCATTGTTAAAGGTGACAATATCACACAAATCGGTATTCCTGAATCATTCAATGTATTGATTCATGAGTTAAGAGGTCTTGGTATTGAAATGACTTTCGAAGAATAATTAATTAGGAATTTAAGTTTCACAAACAGTATTAAAAACATCAAATGTCAACTATAAAAAAGAGTCAAAAAATTAAAAGCAACTTTACCAAAATTCGCATTGGTTTAGCTTCGCCTGAAAATATTCTGCAAAAATCGTTTGGAGAGGTTACTAAACCGGAAACCATTAATTACAGAAGCTATAAGCCTGAAATGGGTGGTTTGTTCTGTGAGCGTATTTTTGGACCAATCAAAGACTACGAATGTCATTGCGGTAAATACAAACGTATCCGTTATAAAGGCATCGTATGCGACAGATGTGGTGTTGAAGTAACAGAAAAGAAAGTAAGACGCGAGCGCATGGGCCACATTAAATTGGTGGTGCCTGTTGCCCATATCTGGTATTTCCGTTCATTGCCAAATAAAATTGGTTATTTATTGGGATTGAGCACCAAAAAATTAGACATGGTTGTTTATTACGAACGCTATGTTGTAATTCAAAAAGGTGAGCACGAAACTGTAAACAATCTTGATTTATTAACAGAAGAAGAGTATTTAGATATCTTAGATAAATTACCAAAAGAAAACCAATACCTAGAAGATACCGACCCTAAAAAGTTTGTAGCTAAAATGGGTGCTGAAGCGCTTTGGGAATTATTGAGCAGAACCGATTTGGATGGCTTAAGCTATAGCTTAAGAAACCAAGCGGCTACTGAAACTTCACAACAACGTAAAGCTGAAGCTTTGAAACGTTTGAAAGTAATTGAAAGTTTCCGTTCTGCTAACAGAGATAACCATATCAACCGCCCAGAGTGGATGATCTTAAAAATGTTGCCAGTTATTCCACCAGAATTGCGCCCATTGGTGCCTTTGGAAGGTGGTAGATTCGCAACTTCAGATTTAAATGATTTATACAGAAGGGTTATTATCCGTAACAACCGTCTGAAAAGATTAATAGAAATTAAAGCACCAGAAGTAATTCTAAGAAACGAAAAAAGGATGTTACAGGAATCTGTTGACTCACTTTTGGATAACACAAGAAGAGCAAGTGCTGTAAAATCTGAAGGTAACCGTCCGTTGAAATCTTTAAGCGATATGCTAAAAGGTAAACAAGGTCGTTTCCGTTTAAATCTATTGGGTAAAAGGGTGGATTATTCAGGACGTTCGGTAATTGTGGTTGGACCAAAACTTAAATTAAGTGAGTGTGGTTTACCAAAAGCAATGGCGGCTGAATTATTCAAACCATTTGTTATCCGTAAATTAATTGAAAGAGGTATCGTTAAAACGGTTAAATCTGCAAAGAAAATCGTTGATAAAAAAGAGCCTATTATTTGGGAAATTTTAGAGAACATTTTGAAAGGCCATCCGGTACTTTTAAACAGGGCTCCTACACTCCACAGATTAGGTATTCAAGCATTCCAACCAAAATTAATCGAAGGAAAAGCAATTCAATTACACCCTTTAACTTGTACAGGTTTTAACGCGGATTTTGACGGTGACCAAATGGCTGTTCACGTTCCACTTGGCAATGCTGCCATCTTGGAAGCACAGTTGTTAATGTTGGCACCACACAATATTCTAAACCCTGCAAACGGTTCTCCAATCACAGTTCCTTCTCAGGATATGGTGCTTGGTTTATACTATATCACCAAAGGAAGAAAATCTACTCCAGAGTTTCACGTAGCTGGTGAAGGTATTACTTTCTATTCTCCTGAAGAGGTTATCATTGCTTTCAACGAAGGCAAAGCAAACCTTAATGCATTTATCAAATGCCGTTTGAAAGATTTAGATGAGAATGGTAACACCGTAATCAAAATTATTGATACTACTGTTGGTCGTGTTATTTTCAACCAAGTAGTACCTGATGGTGTTGGTTATATCAATCAATTGTTAACCAAAAAATCTTTAAGAGATATCATTTCAATTTTCGTAAAAGAAGTTGGTGTGGCACGTACATCTAAATTCTTAGATGATATTAAAGATTTAGGTTTCCACTATGCATTCAAAGGTGGTTTGTCATTTAACTTAAGTTATGTGGCCATTCCTGATGCTAAGATTAAATTAATTGAACAAGCTAGAAAAGAAGTTGATGAGATTAAATTTAACTACGAAAATGGTTTCATTACCAACAACGAACGTTATAACCAAGTAATCGATATCTGGACCAGAATCAACTCACAAGTAGGTGAAATTCTATTGAAAGAATTAGCAGAGAACAACCAAGGTTTCAATCCAGTATTTATGATGTTGGATTCTGGAGCGAGGGGTTCTAAAGAGCAAATTCGTCAGTTAGGTGGTATGAGGGGATTGATGGCAAAACCACAAAAGAACATTGGTGGTGGTGTCGGTGAGATTATCGAGAACCCGATTTTATCTAACTTTAAAGAAGGTTTATCAGTATTAGAATACTTTATCTCTACCCACGGTGCGCGTAAAGGTTTGGCGGATACAGCGTTAAAAACTGCGGATGCGGGTTACCTTACCCGTAGGTTGCATGACGTTGCACAAGACGTTATCATTACAGAATTCGACTGTGGTACTTTAAGAGGTTTAGCTTTAACAGCATTGAAAGACAATGACGATGTTGTAGAAAGCTTATACGAACGTATTTTAGGTAGAACAGGTTTATATGATACTTACCATCCTGAAACTAACGCATTAATTGTTGAGGCCGGTGCCGAGATAACTGAAGAGTTAGCGAAAGAGATTGAAAAATGTGGTATCGAAGAAATGGAAATTCGTTCAGTATTAACTTGCGAAACGAAGAGCGGTGTTTGTGCTAAATGCTATGGTAGAAACTTAGCAAATGGTCGCATGGTGCAGATGGGTGAGGCAGTAGGTGTTATTGCAGCACAATCAATCGGTGAGCCAGGTACACAGTTGACATTGCGTACTTTCCACGTGGGTGGTACTGCAAGTAGTATCGCTGCTGAGTCTCAAATCATTTCTAAATTCGAAGGTATTGTAAGTTTCGATGAGTTGAAAACAGTAACAATCGAGAAAGTTGACGAAGAAACTGGTGATAAAGTAGCTGCTGAAATTAACTTAAGCAGAAGTGCTGAAGCCAGAATTTTAGAGCCAAAATCTAAAAACATCTTAGTTACTTTCAACATTCCTTACGGTTCATTCGTATACATTAAAGAAGGTGATAAAGTGAAAAAAGGAACAAGAATTTGTTCTTGGGATCCTTATAACGCGGTAATCCTTTCTGACTTAGCTGGTAAAATTAGCTACGAGAATATTATCGATGGTATTACTTTCAGAGAAGAGAATGACGAGGTAACTGGTTACGGTGAAAAGGTAATTATCGAAACAAAAGATAAAACCAAATCGCCTTCAATCAAAATTATTGGTAAAGACAAAACAATCTTGAAAGAGATTAACTTACCAGTAGGTGCCCACATCTCTGTAAACGATGGAGGTTCTATCAAAGCGGGTGATATTATCGCTAAAATCCCGCGTTCTGCGCGTGGTACACGAGATATCACAGGTGGTTTGCCACGTGTTACCGAGTTATTCGAAGCACGTAATCCATCTAACCCAGCAACTGTATCAGAAATTGATGGTGTTGTAACATATGGTGGTATCAAACGTGGTAACAGAGAAGTAACCATTACAAGTAAAGATGGCGAACAAAAGCACTACATGATTCCATTGTCTAAACATATTTTTGTTCAAGATAATGATTTCATTAAAGCAGGTTTACCATTATCAGATGGTGCAATTACGCCTCAAGATATTTTGAGAATTCAAGGTCCTACCGCTGTACAACGTTATATCTTGAATGGTATTCAAGAGGTTTACCGTTTGCAAGGTGTTAAAATCAATGATAAACACATTGAGATTATCGTAAGACAAATGATGCAAAAAATGGAGGTAATTGAGCCAGGTGATACCCACTTCCTAGAAGGTGAAATCGTTGAGAAATTTGAATTGTTCAAAGAAAACGATTGGGTATACGACCGCAAATTAGTATTGGATGCAGGTGATTCTGAAAAATTGAAAATCGGACAAATTATTTCTCTAAGAGAATTGAGAGAAGAAAATAGTTCATTGAAACGTCAGGATAAAAAACAAGTGTTAGTGCGCGATGCCGTAACTGCTACAGCCGATTCAGTATTACAAGGTATTACCAGAGCTTCATTAGCTACGCGTAGCTTTATGAGTGCGGCTTCGTTCCAAGAAACCACAAAAGTATTGAATGAGGCAGCAATTGCTGGTAAAGTTGATGAAATGCGTGGATTGAAAGAAAACGTTATCGTTGGTCACTTGATTCCTGCTGGTACTGGTATGCGTGCATACGATGGTATCGTAGTTGGTAGCCAAGAAGAGTACGATCGTTTAATGGCATCAAAAGCAGAAGGTGAAGCGGCTAGATTAGCAGCGAATTAATCTTCTTAAAACATAATAAAAAAACCTCCGAAATTATTCGGAGGTTTTTTTTTGCTCAATGCAATACCGTTATTTCAAACTAAAGGAAATTGGTATTACACACCATACGCGCACTGCTTGGCCATTCTGTCTACCAGGATTGTATTTCGGTAGTTTCTTTACGAGTGCTAAAGCCGCAGCATCTAAATCTTTATTTTGACTTGATTTCGAAATGCTAAATTGTTCTAGTGTTCCATCGCCATTTACTACAAAACGAATTTCGCAAGTGCCTTCTATATCGTCGTCAATAGCGCTTTGAGGGTAAATAATATGCTTCTCAACAAAGCGATCGAATGCATCTTCACCACCAATAAAAGAAGGCATTTCGCCAACAAATGTTGTGCCTTCATACGGCCCACTGCTTTGTTTTGTTGCGCTATTGCCACCGCTTGGTCCACCAGGACCAGGAAGTATAATTGTTGCAGTGGTGTTGCCGTTTGGCGAACCAACCAACTGTTCGTTAGGATTCGGTTTTTTTTCAACCACTCTATTTATTTCTGCGGTGTCCTTGCTCGCCAACATTTCTCTATCATTATCGTTTAATTGTTTATTTGTTTGAGCTTGTTTAGGCGGGTCTTTAATATCATCTTTTTTAGTTTCAATTTTCTCGAATATGGTCTCATCGAAAATCGTAGAAACAATAATTTCTTTTTTTTGAATGGTCTCTGCAAATAGTCCTAGACTTTTGAGCAGGGTAGGGATTAAGAAGGCCGAGATAAAAAAGCCACCAACAATAAATAAGGCCCTTAGTTGGTTCCTGTCAGCCTTTTGCCGTAAGATGTAGGCCCCATAGTTTTTGTTTCTGTTGTCAAACACAATTTCGTCCATTGAGAGGGCGTGGTAATTAATTTTACTTTCCATAACATTTTTTGATTTTTATACTACAATTGATTTAAGGTTGAATACAAGTTTTGAGTAAAAAGTAAATTTAAATAATACATAAGCGTTTGATTTAATTGGTAAACGTCC
>CANFUB010000015.1 GCA_947450015.1 Bacteroidota bacterium
GCTGCTGCTGAAGTCCATGACTTGCTGCCTATGCTACTATTTTTTGTCTTTACAAAGCCACCAAGCGTTGCATCGTGTCCCATTACCCATTCACTGTTGCCATTCACTCCAAGTGAAGGCCAGCCTGTTCTAGAAGATTCAACACGAGCAGTGTGCACCGCGCTTGGGAACCAAGCTAATGAATCATAAAAGTTATAGCCAGTACCTCTATTTGGAAAGCCAGCTGTTTTATTATCTGAAGTTGTCCAAACTGCAGAAACTTTGCCATTCGGTAAAAGCATTACTCTGCGACCAATACTAGCATTGGTTTGCAAGTCGTAATAGGTATTACCAATCTGGATAAAGTTATAAGAAGTGTTTGTACCTCTTTTTGTTGAAGAATGACGGCTAATCAAAACACTTGAACTGCTTGAGTCTAATTGTTTTTCTGTGAAAACTTCAACGATTGGGGCTAAATTATTAGCTGGAGCAGGTTGGATGTTGGGTTTAGCAACTTTTTGTGCATTAAGGAGAAAAGGAATTCCCAATGCAATAAGTAGTAATTTTTTGTTCATATATAACACGGTTTATAAATAAGGTGTAAAAATAGGGTAATTAAATTAATAAATATATTTACCCAAAAGAAGAAATAATAAGTAGGAGGGTGTGGGGTGGTGAAAATGGGATAACAACCCAGTAAAATAGTTCGAAAATAGAATTTTAAATTATCTATACAATATAGTTATAGTATTATATTTCAGCATTATATGAAATATTGTTAAAGTTAATATTTAGTATTGAATTATAGCATGTTGTGGCTAGGGGTTGCGATAAATTGTTGATATTTTGTGGTCCAGTTGGTCAAATTTTATTTAACTTATTCAAATAGCGCGAGTCCTTCAATTATAAAAGCTCAAAAGCGTTTCAATCTGGTTAAAGTTTCAATAAATAAGGTATAAAACGCTGTACATTAATACTATATAGCTTTTTACAGATGTAAATAGCCTTCTTTACAATTGTAAATTAATTGTTTTACAAATGTAAACGTCTTTGTTTACATTTGTAAAGTGATTGAGAATAAGATTATACAAGTATTTACAAGCTCTGGTATGAGTAGACTTGAGTTTGCGACTAAATTAAATATATCGAATGCTGTACTTTCGCATTTGGCATCAGGTAGAAATAAGGCCAGTTTAGACTTAGTTATTGCAGTTTTAACCCATTTCCCTAAAATAAACTCAGAATGGCTTATTTTAAACAAGGGTGAGATGTATAAGTCAGAAATAGATGATAGAGAGGCTTTAAAGTCTGAATTAAACAGACAAATACAAGCACTTATTAGTACCAATCAAAAAATGACTGGACAGTTGCAAAGCTTTGTTAAAGCTGTGGAAGAATTAAAATAGAGAGGTTTGTTTCACATTAAGAATGTGAGCATAGAACAAGTCGGAGAACATCTTTTGCGCCTTGGCTAAATTATCTTTATCTACGCTATAAATAACGCTGGTTTTATAGTTTTTAGCATTTAATAAATTGGCTGCTCTTAATTCACTTAGGTGTTGAGATACAGTAGATTGACTCAAAGGAAGTTTATCAACTATTTGCTGACAAGTTTGATCGTTTTTTGCTAAAAGTAATTTTATTATTCTGATTCTAGCTGGGTGACCGAGGGCCTTACAAACAACACTTAAATCCGCTTCGTTATTATCAAATAATGATTTTTTGCTCATTGCCATGCTGCAATAATACTATCTAATTATTAAGTGTGCAACTTGTTTAATTCAAAAAATAAAATAAAGGCTTATTTTCTTTTCAACTTCCAACGTTTATGACTCCAAAGCCAAAGCTTAGGGTCAAGTAAAATATTATCCTCTAATCTGGTAGAATGGATTTGTGTGATCTCAGAATATTTTAAGTTTTTAGTTGCTTCAATCAATGGTTTAAATTCACAGGTATAATAACCTCTTTTTAAAAGCTTTACTTCATTATAAAAAATAGGTAAATCATACTTTATTGCTAATTTTTCTATACCAGGTAACACAGCAGTATCTTGGTTTAAAAAATTCACCCAGATGCTTGTTTCAGCATCTGAAGGCGATTGATCGGCTAATAAAATTAACAGGTATGGTTTTTTCTCAGACAACAAAACCCTTGGTAATTGTTGCATGGGTACCTGCCTAACACCAAATTCAATTCTCGCTTTATAAAGTAGTTTGTCGAATTCCGGATTGGTTAAAGGCTTATAGGCAACGATTATGTTATTTTTTATAAAAAGGGGTGCCGAACGGCATATCCATTCCCAGTTTCCATAATGACCCATTACAACCATCGCACTTTTATTGTCTTTTACCAATTGATCAACATAATGCGTGTTTAGGAAATGCATTCGCTTTAAAAGTACTGTTTTAGATATGCTGAAACCTTTTACAGTTTCAACTACCAAATCTGAGAGATAACGATAAAACTTCTTTTCAATCTGAAGCCGCTTTTCGGTGGGCATTTCAGGAAATGAATTTTGTAAATTGTTTCTTACAACATTAATTCTATACTTAATTAATTTATAAAATACGATATAAAGAAAATCCGATACTAAATATAGAAGAGGGAGTGGACACCGGGACAGTCCTTTTAAGAAGAAAATGCCAATAATAGAACCTAATTGATTGAATCTATTTTGCATTATAGTCTGAGCAACTATTTTATATATTTAAAATCATGGCCTGACTTAAGGTTCGTAATGAAACGGTACATTAAATCTATCACTTGGTTCATATCACTTTTACTTATCGTTTCAACTGTGGTATGCATGTATTTTAAAGGCAATGAAATAAGAGCCGATGGAACACCCTCGCCACTGTATGCAAAGCTATCTGTATCGGTTCCAGTACTGCGACTTACGGCTGCTCTTTGAAAAGGGATTTTGTATTTCTCAGCTGTTTGAATTATCATTTTTAGTAAATTGTTCTGAACAGCAGGCCCATAAGTTAAGACAGGACCCTTACCGCATTTTTGGTCGCCTTGTTTTTTCTTATCATAGAGGGGCGATGAAGTGTCATGACAAACATCTGTAATTATAGCAACATCAGGTTTAATTTTTCTTGAAATCATTTCTGCTCCTCTCAAGCCAATTTCTTCTTGCACGGCATTAACAACATAAAGTGTAAAAGGCAGTTTGTCTTTGTTTTCTTTAAGTCTTTTTGCAACTTGAGCTATCATATAACCACCAATGCGATTATCAAGCGCACGACCAGTATAATAATTGTCATTTAGTTCCATCAGTTCATCTTCAAAAACAGCAACGGTACCAACATGAATGCCTAGTTTTTCAACTTCCTCTTTTTTGGAACAACCAACATCAATGAAAATATTGTCCATAGATGGCACAATGTCTTTGTCAGAAGTTCTTACATGGATTGCAGGCCAGCCAAAAATCCCACGTACAATTCCCTTTTCGGTAAATAATTTTACACGCATTGAAGGCGCTATCATGTGGTCGGAACCACCATTTCTGGTAACATAGAGATAACCATCTTCTGAAATGTACTTCACAAACCAACTTATTTCATCTGCGTGGGCTTCAATTACCACCTTAAAATCTTTACCTGGATTAATAATAGCGGCCACAGAACCATATGCATCCGAAATATATTCATCGGAATAAGGTCTCATAAAATCCAACCAAATTTTTTGGCCAGAAGATTCAAATCCTGTTGGAGAAGCGTTATTTAAATATTCTGTTAAGAATTTTTTATCCTTTTTATCCATAATGTTTACTCTTTAGAAAGGAAGGTCATCTGATTCTTGATTATTGTCGAAGTTCGAAAAATCTTCGACAACAGGTGCAGCAGGTGAAGGGTTGTTTGTATTTGTATTGCTAGTTGCACCAATCATTTCAATTTTCCAAAAACGTAAATCTGTATACCATCTACCGTTGTACTCGCGACTTTCTGCATTAAGTGATAGCTTTACTTTATCGTTAATATTGAATTTAGTTAATTCATCAACCTTTTCAGCCCAAGCACTGATACAAACTTGTTTTGGGTATTTGTCTTCAGTTTCGATAATAAACTCTTGTTTTTTCCACTCTCCACGCGCACTATTACCAGTTACTGCGTCTAATTTTTTGATAATTTTTCCTGAAATTTCCATTGACACAAATATAAGGGGTTCGCAATAATGCAAACAACAAATAAGTGAAGGCTTTATTCACTTGTATTAAACAATGATAAAACAGTTTTGGTAGAATCATAAATCAATGTTTTATTTGCATTTGTTGGTTAAGATTAATGTTCAATACCTTAAATCATTTTCTGACATTCTAAAAAGAATGGATGTGAATTTTTATGGACTGAAAAATCATAACCATGCCTTTTCTGGAACAATTGGTGCCCATTCTCGTCATATTATTGAGTTCTATGAGCAATTTTTAACAAATTACAAATCTCGAGAAGTTAATTATGATGCAAGGGAGAGGAATTTAAATCTTGAGGTAAATATTGATTTAGCCAAAACTCAGTTATCAAAGCTGATTAACCAGCTTGATGTTATTGTGCTTAACGAGGATGAAATAATTGCCACTGTAATTAACCAACAAAAATTTATTAGCAGCATAGGCAGAGAGTTAAGTTACCTTGCAGAGCATACTGTTCACCATTTTGCACTTATTCGTTTTATAGCCGAATCCAATGGCATGTCGTTTAATGAATTCCCTGAATTTGGGATTGCCCAATCCACCAACCTTTATAGGCTATCTCAAGGAAGTTAATGTGTATTGTAACATTTGTAAAACAGAAAGATGAATTTGTTTTAACCTTCAACAGGGATGAACGAATTGGGAGACCAAGTGCAAAGCCAAATTGGCATTCCTATGATTCAATGCAGATTTATTGTCCTTTGGATTTGGAATCAAATGGCACATGGATTGGTTATAACTCTAAAATTATGGCATGCCTACAAAATGGGGCAGCTTTGAGACATGAAAGAAATTTGCCATACGAATTAAGTAGAGGGATTATTTTGAGAGACCTTCTGATAACGAATGAAATCAATACTGTTGAAGAGAATGTAAAGCTATTCAAGGTTGAACCCTTTACCTTATCGATTTATCGTTTAAGTTCGGATCAACTTGAAATTTACCGATACGATGGATTGAACCTTATCAAAGAAATATTAAACTTAATTGAACCTGTTGTTATTTGTTCGAGCACATTATACAATACACAAGCACAAGGTAAAATTGAACAAACACTGAAAAATTATGATTTGAGTCCGGATTCAATTTTTCAATTTCACACGGATTTGATGATTGGAAATAAATTAAATAATTTCACAAACCTTGTAAATACCGTTAGTATTACTCAATTTACTTTTCAAAATGGAAAGCTTACTAGTCGTTATCTTGATAGTATAAAAGATCAAAATTTTATTGCAATGATATGAAAAAAGTTTGGTTAATAAAGCTGCTACACTATGAGTATTGGCCAATGTGGGCATTTTATTTACCCTTGTTACCGGTTGTTTTTTTGTTTGGTTTATTTAAAAGACATTTCTTTTTCTTTACCAATGTCAATCCTGGAATAGATTCATTTGGTGGCTTTTTTTTTGATTCAAAAGATGTAATTGATAGAAAAATTTCAGCTTCTTACCGACCAAAATCAATTCTATTAGAGCCTTTTGAATCTGAAACTAAACTGGATACATTTTTAAAGGCTTTAGATTTAATTTATCCAATAATAATTAAGCCAGATGCTGGCGAAAGAGGAAAAGGGGTCGTAAAAATTTATACCAAATTAGAATTAAAAACCCATTTAGCAGAAATTAAATCAAATTACTTAGTTCAAGAGTATGTTACGCATCTTTTAGAATATGGTGTATTTGTATCGTATATACCAAATGAAGAAAAATATAAAGTTATTTCTTTAACGGAAAAGCGCTTTTTTAAGGTTGTTGGCGATGGAAAAAGTACCATCAACGAATTGATTAAACTTCAGCCTAGAGGTCTAGTTTTTTATAAACAAATTAAGGAAAGATCGATATATGCGATGGATTATGTTCCATTATTAGGTGAGATTTGCGTTATACATACAATGGGCAATCACTGCAATGGCACTGAATTTATTAATAGAAACCATCAAATTTCAGAAGCATTAGAGGCTTCAATGAATAAATTAATGGTAGGCATGTCAGGCATTTTTTATGGTAGATTTGATATTAAGGTGGCCTCATTAGAAGATTTGAATAATTTAATAGACATAAAAATACTTGAATTTAATGGAATAACAGCTGAACCGATTCATGTTTATGACAATTCATTTGGCTATTTAAAATCCTTGTTATCGTTTCTAAGTAGCTGGAAATATTTATATAAGATTTCAAATTATAATAAATTAAGAGGCGTCCAACCAGTAAAACATGTTGAAATGTTGAGGAAATTCAGGTTAAGAAGGCAATAAATTTTTATTTTTAATATAAAAATACACTAATTTTGACCCAAAACTAAACTAAAATTAACTTGGGGTTAAATTATATTAAACACTATTCAATCCTTTTTTTATTGGCTCTCCTAAGCTTACGTATAAACGGTCAAGCCATTAGAAACTATACGATTGAAATTTCTTGTAAACCGAGATACTACAACTCGTCGTATACAATCCTCGATTTTAAGTGGAAGAAACGCACTCCAAATGCTTCTAGCCAAAATGTCTACAAAAAAACCAAAACAGCCATAACTTGGGGCAGTGTTTGGCGATCGATTGGATCATCTGATTCTACATTCAGTGACACCATATTAATTGGTAACCAGTATGAATACTGTTTGGAGAAGAATAGTGGTCCTTATGCCTTTACATATCCTGTTTATGGTTTTATTACTTCTGGGCACAAAGTGCCAGCGGTTACAAACCGTGGTAAAATCATGCTGATTATTGACAGTACCCATAAAACTTATTTAGACAGCTCGATTCGAACCCTGAGAAATGACTTAATTGGTGATGGTTGGCAACCATTGGTAAAGTATTTCTCACCATCAACTACAGTATCTCAAATAAAGGCCTACATTTTAAAAACATACAAAGCAGATCCAACCAATGTAAAAAGTTTACTTTTAATTGGTGATTTGGCTGTTCCATATTCTGGTGATTTTTATGAATACGGCACCGAGTATCCGCCCGATGGTCATACCTCGGTGAACAGTCCAGGTGCTAGTCATGAAGGGGCTTGGCCAGCAGATTGTTACTATGGTGATGTCTTAACAGATTCGCTTTGGACAGATAATAGTGTGAGTAATACAAATGGTTCGCGGGCTGCTAACCAAAATTCAATAGGTGATGGAAAATTTGACAATTCAATTATTCCTTATCTAATAACACTTCAAGTTGGTAGACTTGACTTATCCGATATGAGTAATTTTTCGCTATCTGAACGCGACCTATTAAAGCAGTATTTAAAAAGAAACCACGATTACAGGCATAAGGTATTTTCGGTAAAAGAGCGTTGCTTATTAGATGATGTTTTCGGGACTGCATTGGTACCTGAAGATTTTGCTAACAATGCCTATAGAAATATGGCCCCATTAATTAATGATTCATGTACAAAGGCAACAGATTATTTGAAGACATTGGATACTGCAGATTATATGTGGAGTTTTGGTTATGGTTATGGTGGTTATAATTTCAATAGTGCCATAGGTTATACCACGGATATTGCAAGTTCTTCTCAGCAAATCAAAAGTGTTTTTAATGGTTTTTTTGGCAGCTATTTTATTGATTGGGACAATTCGAATAATTTTCTGCGTGCACCATTAGCGGCCAAAGGTTACGCATTGAACACATTTGCAGTTGGCAGACCAAATTGGTTTTTTCATCACATGGCCATGGGGGATCCCATTGGATATAGCACCATGATGACACAAAACAATTTCGACAATGTTGCATATTCTTTGTTGTATCCAAGCTTTGGTTATTCATATTGGAACATTCATCCGGCTTTAATGGGTGACCCAACGGTAAGAATGCAAATGGTTGAGCCTGCAAAAAATCTCATTGTAAACCAGGATAGCTGTACGCATCGCTTCAGATTAAACTGGAATGCTTCAGGCGACACTGCAGTTCATAATTATTATATTTTTAGAGCAAAGGATATTGATAGTACTTTTTCTTTATTGGGTTCTACAACTAATTTAAGTTATTTGGATGCCAATCCTTTAACAGGCAATAATGTTTATATGGTAAGAGATTTAAAACTCCAGATAAGTGGGAGTGGGACTTACTATAATTTAGGGCAAGGTATATTCGCGAATATTAATACTAATAACTATTTTAAACCTACTGTAGATGCAGGAAGAGATTCAGTATTGTGTGGGAATCAGCCTATCAGAATTGGCAAACACTATAATAATTTAAATACAGTTTACGCATGGACACCAACTGTTAACTACAAGGACACTGCTACAATTTTGGCAAAATACACAACCAATTATGTGTTATCTGCCACTGATACAATAAGTAAATGTTTGGTTAAAGACACCATGCATTTGACCGTAATTGGACCCGTTGCTGAAATCATTACACAGTCACTTCAAAATGCTTGTAAAGATTCTACTGCTTTTTCGAGTACAAGTCATAATGGCAATGGCTATAATTATCAATGGATTTTTCCTAGTGGAAATCCAAATACAGTAAGTGGCAATGCCTATATTAACCCAGGAATGGTAAAATATACGGCAACGGGCAGTTTCATGAATACATTAACGATTACCGATACCACCAATGGATGTTATCATGTTGATTCATCACTGGTAATAGTAAGTTGTTTACAGGCTTTACCCTTACATGAATTTTTATTTTCTTGTGAATCGAACACGAAAGATTTGTACAAAATACATTTTCAAACCTACAATGCAAATGAAGTAAAATACTATTTAATTGAAGGCTTAAATAAATCTTATGATTGGGAGTTGATTTCAAAATTATCTGGTGACGAAATTCAAAATCTAGAAATAGCCGTTGAAAAAAACCTTTATTCTGAAGTAAGATTAAGAAGCAAAGCATTCAATAATGCATTGAATGAATTAGATAATTGCTATGCACCCTTTCAAAATGTTGAATATCGAATTTATCCAAACCCAGCTCAGACAGAATTAAATATTGATTTCAGTGGCAATCGATTCGCTAATTTAGATTTTTCAATTTATAATGCTTTTGGGCAAAAGATTGAATTACCAATGATACTACAGAATTCACAGATTATTCAGTTTGATTTAAGTAGCTTGGCGATGGGCAATTATTTATTACTAATACAAAATAATTCCGCGGTTTATACCTATAAATTTATTAAGCAATGATAGCAGATGACCTTGCCTTAAAATTAAGCATTCATCAGCATTGTATAAATCTTATTGAGGAAAAAATAAACACCATTCAAAAGGAATATCGTTTATACCAGGATTCTGCTGCGAACGAAACAAAAAGTTCTGCGGGAGATAAACACGACACTGGGAAAGCCATGATGCAAATGGAACAGGAAAAATTGGGCATTCAATTTAAGGAGTTGGTCAACAGTAAAAAAATTCTTGGATCGATTAATCCAAGCATTCGTTACAAAAAAATACAATTTGGAAGTTTTATTAAAACTGAAAGCAGTTGGTTTTATATTTCTATTTCACTTGGAAAAATTTCAATTGAATCTAAAGAAATATTTATTCTTTCAAGTCAAACACCATTAGCAAAATTAATGTTAAACAAAGCTGCAGGAGACTCATTTAGCTTTAATGGAAACCACTATAAGGTTGTTGAAGTATGTTGATATGACTTATTCTAATCATTATTTAATGATTCATATAAATGTCCTATAATAAATATTATGTTAACTTGTATTGAGATTTAAAAGGGAGCAAATTGCTTATGCTCCCTTTTAATTTTATCTATTGATATTGTCAGGATTATTTTGAGATTTGCTTTCTTCTTCTTTGTACAAATCGTTATATTTTTTGCGACCTTCTTCATCACCGATTTTAGAACAAATACTTCTCATGGTTTTTAACATTTCAATTAACTCATTGTCTTTTTTAGTTCCAGACTGACGAATTAATTCTAATTTATCTAAAGCTTGTTTGTAAATATCTTTACTTAATTTTTCATAGTAATCATATTTATCGGGAAACTTAGATTTTAGACGGTAAACAAAATTAGCTGAATCGACCAATAAAGATGCTTCATTAAAACTTGCGTCTTGGTTTGATGGGTCAAGTTCGAGGGCTTTTCTGAAATCATTTAAGCCTTGTGAAAAATAATATTTATTAGGTTCAACTTTCTCTTCTATTTCATTATTCTTTAGCATAGAATATGTAGTTCCTCTGTTATAGTAGTAAACTGCATTCTCTGGGTCTTGGGCAATACCTTCGTTGAATTTAGCAATTAGTGAACCAATATTTTTTCTTTCAATTTCTAATGTTATTTCAGCATTTAGGAAATCGCTTGTATTGGCAGGAATTTTATCTTTTCCTTTTGCTAATATTTCAAGGGCTTTGTCGTAATCTTTCTTTAGAGAATATATTTCACTTAAGCGAACAAATACATAAGCATTAAAATACTTAGGGTTTGCAATTAACTGATTTAAATAATAGATTTCCTCATCTGCAAGATTGTCTTTTTGGGCAGATTGCAATAAAATTAGATTGACTTTTGCAGTCGTTAAATTTTGAGCAGCTAGTAAACCCTCAGCATCAATTTTCATAATGTTTTCGACATAGCCCATGTACTCTTTCACTTCGGCAAATTTTCCTTTTTCGTTTGATAATGCTAATGCCTTATTAAAACAAAGAATTCCACCAATTAGATAATAATTTTTAGCTTCATCAACTGTATTGGCTCTTTCTTCTTCAGAAAATTGATAGTACTTTGTAAAAGATTCACCAGCTTTTCTTGCTGCATTCAGATCCATATTAGAAATTGCAGTATCAGTGCTATACCCAATGTATGAATAAACAATAGCTCTCCAACACCACATGTCTACATTATTATTGGTTTGTTCATTTTCATATGCTAAATCAATATTATGTTTGGCAGTTGTGATGTTCACTTCTTGAGAACTCATCGTATTTCTAACTGACTTAATTTTATTAATCTGAGCATTTAATGTTTGGACATTCAACAAACAAATTGTTACAAAAAGTCCTGCTATAATTCTATTCATTTTCATTTCTATAAAAGGTAATTTACTTCTAATTATTCAATTGTTATGCCATTCTCATCATCTGCTGCAGCATCATCGCTTTCTGGCAATTCAGATGAATTGATATCGGTTACAACACCTGCTTCTGCATTTTCAGAGATTTCCTCTTCTTCTTCCTCAACTGGCACTACTGCTACCGATGCAATTGCATCGCTATCCTTGATGTTTATTAATCGAACACCTTGTGTTGCTCTACCCATTGTTCTTAGTGCATCAACACGCATACGAATGGTTAAGCCAGATTTATTAATAATCATCAAACCGTCCTCATCGGATACATTTTTGATGGCTATCAAATCACCTGTTTTTTCAGTAACGTTTAGCGTTTTAACACCTTTTCCTCCCCTACCAGTTACTCTGTATTCGTCTTCTTTTGTTTCTGGATCAACTAAATAAGAACGTTTACCATAACCTTTTTCAGAAACAACTAATACAGTTGCTGTATCCAATGTGTCTTTATCTACAGTCAACATACCGATTACTTCATCTTTATCTGATTCAAGGGTTATACCTTTTACGCCACTCGCATTTCTTCCCATTGGGCGCACCAATGATTCGTTGAAACGGATCGCTTTACCAGATTTTTTGGCAATAATTACTTCGCAATTACCATTGGTTAATTTTGCTTCTAAAAGCTCATCTCCTTCTCTAATTGTAATGGCATTAATACCATTAGTTCTTGGACGTGAATAAGCTTCTAAAGTGGTTTTCTTTATGATACCTTTTTTGGTACACATAATGATGTTATGTGAATTTAAATAATCGACATCCTTAAGATTTTCGATGTTTAAATAGGCTTTGATTTTATCTTCTTTAGGTATAGCAATAAGATTTTGAATCGCTCTACCCTTGGTAGCTTTACCACCTTCTGGCAATTCATATACTTTCATCCAGAAACATCTGCCTTGCTCAGTAAAGAATAGCATATAATTGTGCGTATTGGCAACAAATAAATGCTCTACAAAATCTTCATCTCTATGAGAAACCCCTTTATTGCCTCTACCACCACGGTTTTGTTCTTTGTATTCACTTAAACTGGTTCTTTTGATATAACCCATATGAGAAATGGTTAACACCACTTTTTCATTTGGAATTAAATCTTCTATATCAATTTCACCAGCACTATGTTCTATTCTTGTTCTTCTATCGTCACCATACTTTTCTTTCATTTCGCGCAATTCATCTTTAATGATGGTATATCTTAAAGCTTCATCGTTCAATATGGATTGTAAGTAAGCGATCAATTTCATTAACTCCTCGAATTCTTCTTTTATCTTTTGACGTTCGAGACCGGTTAAACGCTGCAATCTTAAATCAAGAATTGCTTTTGCCTGTATTTCTGTTAAGCCAAACTTGCTAATTAAACCTTCTCTCGCCTCGTCTGGCCCCTTTGAAGATCGGATTAATGCGATTACCTCGTCAAGGTGATCTAAAGCAATTAATAAACCTTCTAATATATGTGCACGCTTTTGTGCTTCAGCTAAATCGTATTTGGTTCTTCTAACAACCACTTCGTGTCTATGCTCCACAAAATGTTTAATCATATCTTTAAGATTAAGCATTTCAGGGCGTCCGTTAACAAGTGCAATATTGTTTACAGAAAAAGAAGACTGAAGTGAAGTATATTTAAATAATTGATTAAGGATTACATTGGCAATGACATCTTTTCTTAATTCAAAAACCAATCGCATACCTTGTCTACCAGACTCGTCTCTAACACCAACAATACCATCAATTATTTTTTCTTGCACCAATTCTACGGCACGTGTAATAATTTGGTTTGGCATTACTTGGTAAGGTACCTCGGTAACAATGATCATTTCTTTACCATTGCCCATGGTTTCGATTTCGGTTTTACCGCGCATTAGAATACGGCCTCTTCCGGTTTCGAAGGCAGAACGAATGCCATCTGTACCATGAATAATAGCTCCGGTAGGAAAATCTGGACCTTTAATGTGCACCATTAATTCAGAAATCTCAATATCTCTGTTATCAATGTATGCAATTGTTGCATCAATGGCTTCAGTTAAATTATGTGGTGCCATGTTGGTAGCCATACCAACGGCAATACCTGCAGCACCATTCACCAATAAATTTGGAAATTTTGAAGGAAGTACTGTTGGTTCTTTTAAAGAGTCGTCGAAGTTAGGACGAAAGTCAACGGTATCTTTTTCAAGATCATTCAACATTTCTTCAGCAATTTTTTTCAAACGCGCTTCAGTGTAACGCATTGCAGCTGGTGAATCTCCATCAATCGAACCGAAGTTACCTTGACCATCCACCATTTCGTAACGCAAGCTCCATGGTTGCGCCATACGCACCATTGTGTCGTATACAGATGAGTCACCATGTGGGTGGTACTTACCCATTACCTCACCAACAATTCTCGCTGATTTTTTATAGGGTCTACTTGGTCCTAAGCCTAACTCGGTCATACCAAATAAAACCCTTCTATGAACTGGTTTTAAACCATCTCTTACATCGGGTAAAGCTCTACTCACAATAACAGACATCGAATAATCGATATATGCTGTTTTCATTTCGTCCTCAATATTAATCGGGATAATACGTTCAATGAAGTTATCTTCTGGGTTTTGGTCCATATATGTTGATTTTTAAAAAACATTGCAAAATACCACTTTTTAGGCGCATTTCAAGCGTAAGATTCCACAATCTACCAACAAATTCATGGTTACAATTTTGACATTGTTCCAATGCTTTTTATATTCATCTATTTAACACCCTATAATTTAAAAAATCGGGTATTTAATTGCCTTCTATTTCATTTAAAACGATACATTGGACCATTGACCATATCATCGCAAAAAAAGTGGTCTTAAAAAAAAAGTCCCTTCACAATAATGAAGGGACTTTTTAATATTATTAATTAATATAAATTACATTTTAATTACCTTGACTTTACCAAGGCCTAGTTTTTCTAATTTTTCTTTAATAAGTACGTCATCACCAACACACATAATGATTAGGTTGTCAGTTGACAACATTTTCTTAGCGTATTCATTGACTTGTTCTTTGGTGATATTCTTAACGATTTCAGCACGTTTTTCGTTATAATTTCTATCTAAATTAAGAATAATGATTTGACTTAAGAAACCTAATTTGTCGCTAGGGCTCTCATATTTCAAAGCATCGTTACCAATTAATGATTGTTTTGTAAAGGCCAATTCCTCATCGGTGATACCACCTTCTTTGTACTTTTTAATCTCTTTCAAGATTTCAGTGATAGCACTATCGGTAGCAGATGTTTTAATACCAGCACTTATCATGTAATAACCTGGATTTTCAGTACCCATAGAGCTAAAGCCTGAACGAATGCCATAGGTCCATCCTTTATCTTCTCTGATATTTAAATTTAAACGGCTATTGAAGTTTCCACCCAAAGCAAAGTTCATGATGCTTGATTTGTAGAAGTCGCCTTCCATATCGTAAGGAATGGTTCTATAACCCATCATTAAGTTGGTTTGTTTCGCATAATCAGCATTCACTAAATAGATTGCGGTACCGCTAGTTTCAGGGAATTTGCTATAAACAGGCATGCTCAAGTTTCTGTTTGGCATTTTTTTCAAGAAAGCCAATTTTTCAGTGATCAAAGCTTCGTCAACATCGCCAACAACAGTAACTGTGGTTAAGTTAGATGATAAGAAATTGTTGTAATAGTTTTTTAAATCATCAATGGTGATGCCGCTAGCTGCTTTGTAATCGCTTAATGGTTGAACACCGATTGGATTATCAGCACCATATAACATACCGAAGAATGATTTGCTACCAAATGATACTGGGCTAATATTATTTGAAGAAATTGACTCTAATTGTGCTTTTTTATTGGTTTTAAATTCTTTGCTATCAAATGCAGGGTTGAACAATTTCTCTTCAAGAATCGCCATTGTTTCGGTGATTTTATCCTTATAGCAAGATACCATACAATTAATTGAGTTACTACCAGCAGAGAAACCTAATTGGCTACCGATTGCTTGTAATTTATTATCTAAGTCAACAGATTTAGTAGTCGTTGAACTTTCATTTAAAGCATCAGCTAACATGGCAGCTGTACCATTTTTAACTTTACCTGATTCGAATCTGTGACCGCCTCTAATATTGATTGTAAAGTAAACACGTGGTGTTTCAATTGAACGGGTACCAATGATTTTAACACCATTCTCATAATTTACTTTAAAGAAATTTGGAACTTCTACTGCTTTGGCTGGAGGAATCACAGGGTGATTTTTTCTATTAAAATCAGCAGGATCAACTGGAGCAACAAAGGTTAAACCTTGGTAAGCTGATTTGTCTGGCTCAACTTTAGCATATTGGTTGATACTTTCGTAAGGCGGCACTTTAAAGGTTCTATCTTGCTCGTATCTAGGGTGAGGAAGAATGTTCACACAAGCATAGTTTTTATCTTTTATGTATTTTCTAAACACACGCATGATATCTTCTTTGGTAACTTTAGAATATCTATCAAGGTCGTCTTGTAAGGTAAAATCTTTGTTTGGCATTAACATTTCATAAACTGTCATTACAGATGCTTTACTTGCAACGGTTTCGATGATTCCATAGTAGCTAGCAATGTAACTTTGTTTGATTCTCGCTAGGTCTTCTTCTTTAATGCCTTTTGCTTCGAATCTGCCTAAGGCTACAGCTAATGAATCTCTAATTTGTTTATCAGTGATACCACCAGCAGCCATTGGATAAGATACAATTTGAAAATTGAATTCACCAGCAACCTCTTGACTCATATTAAATGAACCTGCTTGAACACAATATTCTGGATCAACAAATGTTTTGTATAATTCTGAATTTTTGCCATCAGATAAAAGTGCACCTAATAAATCTAATGCTGGTTCATCTGGGTGAAATTGAGGAACAGATGGGAAAGTGATGCTAGATAAAGGGAAACTTACTTTAGATAAAATGGTAACATTTTTTGTTTCTTCTAAAGTCACTGGTCTTTTAGGCAAAGGTGGAACTTCAGGACCACGGTTAATGGTACCAAAATATTTTTCTACCATTTTGATGGTTGCTTCTGTATTTACGTCACCAGAGATAACAAGGATTGCATTGTTAGGACCATACCATTTAATGAAGAAATTTCTTAAGTCGCTTGAATCAGCAGCGTTCAAATCATCAACATAACCGATGGTTTGCCAGCTGTATGGGTGACCGAATGGATAGATGGTTTCATCTTGTACTTCGGCCAATGCACCATAACCTTCGCCATAACGTTGGTCTTTTTCGTTTTTAACGGTTGCGCGTTGTACTTCAAATTTCTTTTTTGTGAAGGCAGGTAATAAGAAACCCATTCTATCGGCTTCTAACCAAAGTGCTGTTTCTAAGTAATTACTTGGAACAGTTTCGAAATAGTTGGTTCTATCTTTATTGGTTGTACCGTTCATTTCGCCACCGGCACCTTGAACGATTTTAAAATGCTCTTCATCAGCCACGTTTTGAGAACCTTGGAACATCATGTGCTCGAAGAAGTGGGCAAAACCAGTTCTTTTAGCTGTTTCGCGGTTTGAACCTACGTGATAAGTTACTTCAACGTGAACAATAGGATCGCTATGGTCTTCGTTGATTAATACAGTTAAACCATTTGGCAATTTATACTTTGAATAAGGTATAATCAATTTGCCTGGTTGGGCTTCCACTTTTTTAACAAGTGTAGCTGTTGTTTGTCCATTTAAACCTTGCGTTAAAAACAAGGATAATGCGACTGATAAGTAAAACAATTTTTTCATGTAATTTTTTAATTAATAAATAATGTTCAAAAAAAGGCGGTGAGCAACTTTTTCAGTAATTTATTCGTCAAAAATATATCTTTGTTTGATAAATAAGAAGTAAAAAATAATTGAAACCTAAATGTTTTTAAAACGAACTAAAAAATTAATCCTGTTAGCACTTATTTTAACGCTTACTATTTCCACTTCATATGGTCAAAATCAGACAGATAATATGGGCAAGGAGTTCTTATTCTCCTTTTTGGAAACACATTTAGCACCCGTTAAAATTGCCTTCTCAATATCTTGTAGAACAGCACCTAATACCATTGCTTTAACGGCCTATCCAATACCTACCCTTAATATCACTATTTATAGAAAAGATACTGTAATTAATTTTACGAATGCCTTAGTAACGCCCAATGCCAATAGCTTTATTAACACAAATATTCGAATTTCTTCTATAAAGGACATTAGTGTTTATGCTTTAAACAGCAGTACAAAAAGTAGTGATATTGCTACTATTGTTCCGATTAACAACATTCCTTATAATCCGCATTATTACATCAATACATTTAAAGGTGATAAGGGGTCGGGTGGAAATAACAGCAGTGAATTTAGCATTTTGGCCATTGATGATAGTTGTACCATTAATATTTTGCCTTCGGCAGATGTCATAACCTATGGTGGATCACTTAATACATCAGACCAAAAAGATACTTTAATTAAAAGGCTGCTTAGACGCAACCAATTAATTTATTTGCAAACCATCGATAGCCAGAGTTTGGCGGGTTCAAAAATATGGAACAGTGTTGGGTGCAAACGTTTTGTTGTATTTGAAGGCTGTAAAGCTTCTAGAATATTAACCAATGATGCAACATGCAGTGGTGTCGATCACCTATACAACCAGTCGCGCCCAATAGAATTGCAAGGTAAAACTTATACCACCCTTCCCTATCAAGGCTTGAGCAAAGGTTATTTGGTGCAAATTGTTGCAGCAGAAAATAACACTTCACTTTTTATAGATGGTATTTTTATTAAAACCATGAAGGAGCGTGAAGTTTATCTTTATAATAATAAAACCAATGTTTCAAATTGTATAAGAGCCGACAAAAATATATCTGTTGCGCAATTGATGAAAAGTGGCGTGTGCAATGGTAGTTTGATTGGTAATCCGAGTATCATGACTGTTTTACCTGACGATCAATTAACACAGAATGTACAATTCATGGCCCCTACTACCATTGAACTTTCTACCACTCCAGCTGAGTTTTATGTAGGCATTACTTGTCCTAAACAAAATTTAAGTTCTATTTTCATTAACAATGTTAGAATTGATACCACTAAAGCCACGGTGAC
>CANFUB010000016.1 GCA_947450015.1 Bacteroidota bacterium
GGCTTCTAGGGCAACTTTAGCCTTAAATTCAGGCGTAAATTTGCGTCGGGTTTGTTTGGTCATATTGTTTAGTCAAATTAAGTGATTTTTTAACTAAACTTTTGGTCCAATTTTTAGGGAGTATTATAAGGCACCATCATTATTGCCTATTATCAGATGTTTTTCTTTAATTTCGATTTTATGTTTTGACCTACTATATATTTTCACTGGCCCCTTGTAAACTAACACTAAGGTATCATTTTCTATAATAGAACATGCATAAGGTGCTGGTAAAAAATTCCGATGTAATATTGGTGCAATTATCCCTTTAAAAGAATCTGTTATATCATATGAAAATAATAACGTGTCATTTGTATAGACATAAATTCCACTATCATTTTTTCTAAGTGTTGAATCCATACTAACCCATGTGCCAATTAAATCCTGTATTTTTATAGAAGGTTTATTTATTGGATTTTTCTCACATCCAAAAACAGTGGCTAATATTAATCCGAATACTAAAAATAATTTTTTCATATAGTTTAACTTTATAATATTAATCAGTTAAAATCATTTTTTTTGTAGCTATTTCTTTACCATCGACTATCAAGCTGTAGAGATACATACCAGCGTGAAGTTTATTTTTTTGGATAGAAAGGCTTTGGCTTCCTTTTTTATGAAGGTCGAATTTTTCTATTTGCTTTCCATTCATATCATAAATATACATTGCCGCTTGATTCGTTTGCTCTCCGAGATAATAATTAATCATTGTTTCTTGGCTAAATGGATTTGGTTGATTTTGCTCTAGTTTGGAAGAGTTTTCAATGATGCTCATGTTTACGCCTATATTTTCAATACCGTTTTGAGTTGAGTTTGGCGTCAAACTATTACAGCAATTGCCTTTAATAATTGCTAATTCTTCCTTTAGTTCATTGATAATTAAACTTTGTTCCTTCATTGCTGATACCAATTCAGGTATGAATCCAATATAATTTACCGAATATTTATCATTTTCTTTGTCATAGACTACGAGATTTGGAAAGTCTTTTTGCAAATCTTGAGCTTTAAATCCAATTTGATTCTTTCCTGATTCCTCTAGTCTCTTATTTATCGATTCAGAAACTTTCTCATTGGCAGTAAATTTATAATCAAATGTAAATGGTTGTAGTCTTAAAATTCGATCCAAAGATTTTTCTACAGGCATAAAATTAGTTTTTAATCGTGCATCAGAAGTTAAAAGTATTCCATTAGCATATACTTGATTGGAATAAACCCTCCAAAATTCATAATTCGGCCTACCAAGCCAGTATGTATTTGCCCATTGAGGTTCCATTATGGGATCTTGATTGGATCCATTTGCGTATGTTACAAAACCTGCACCAGTATATGAATAGCCTGGGGTACCATTCCTAGGAACTTGTCTTACAAACAGTCTATTAAAAATGTCTACTTCTTGAATTGGCGTTTGGTTAAAGTGATCACCTAATGCTAAATCGCCATTTGATTGCATTTTAATTTGAGCAAAACTCAAATTACTCATAGCCATTAGTCCAACTAATAGCATACTGATTTTTGCTAAATTTGTTTTTTTCATATTTGTATTTTTTATTTTTTATTATTAATTGGCAATATTTTATTTCACAACGTGCAGTTTAACATTTTTATTACCATATATTTAATTCATCATCGTTTATAAAATTAGCACTCTCAACAAATTTCTTATTTACCAAATCGTATATTTTTAGCCCATGAACGAATTCATAATTTAATTTCCATAATTTAAAATAATCCGATTCGGAAATATTAAATTTCGTTTCATTCACTCCTAATGGTGGGCGATACACATCCATATCGTTTAACCGATCATAAAAAACAAGAATTACTAACTCAGAAGGAAATTCATCTTCAACAACTATATTATCAAAGTGTAAATAAATATTTTCAATGATTTTATCAAATATTTCAGGAATTGAAATTCCCTCGACTTTAATTATTTTGATTTGTGAATCAAAAAGTTCAATTTTAAATTCATATATTTCGATGTCACCCTGTTTTCGGCTAAAACTTTGCAACAAATTAAAAAAAGGCTTAAATAGATATTTGTCGATTAAGGCATCAATTAATTTATCTTTCCCTTTATTGGCAATATGGTAACCAATAATCGTTAAATATGTTTTCAAATCAACTTTTAGGAAAAACTCCACGACCAATTCGTAAGCACTCCCCCCCCTACCTACGGGACGTGCTTTTGTAAAATGGGAATATTCTAAATCTAAGTCCGTCTTGAAATCTGAAATAAATTCAAAATCTTCTATTTCAAAATTGCTATAAAATGCATCATACCCAATTTTCAACATTGGTTTACCAATATCTAGAATATCTATTTTATGTACCATATACAATCTGTTTAATAAACGCTAGCAATTAAACAAATTAATTTTATCTCGTTTGATAGATTTATATCATCACTATGCATTAAACTAAAAAAAATCAACCGGAGAGTGTAATTTCAAAAAACTATAAATCTCTCAAATTTTGAATATCTAGCTCCCTTTCTAATTGCTGGAGTCTTGCGATAATTGAAATTTGATTATTTTTTTCAACATCATAATCCGCATAAATGATATCATTGCTATTGTCTTCATCCAACAAGAATTCTGAAGATTTACTTGTAAGATTCACTAGTTCTGAGTAATTGTCATCCCAAAGTACAACATCGGCCTCAAAATTAAACTGCTTACAAATCCCAAAAGCCCGACTTGTCATATTACTACTTCCAATTATACCAAATATTGGATTATTACCTTTTTTCAAAATAAAAATTTTAGCATGCCACTTGTAAGAAGCTGTTAATTTAGCATTTACACTGACGCCACATGCAATCAAATTATCTCTAAATCTTATATATTGAGGTTTCCATATTGGATTATAAACTCCAATTGTTGTAATTGCTATCTTATTATTCAATAATGACCTGGCGAGGCCACTTGAAAAGGATGCTGAAAAAGAATTTTCTTGAAAAAATCCGGAGCAAAGTATCGCGTTATCAGCAATATTTGAATCAATAGCACCTAACAGAAATTTTTGAAAATAGTTTGGGTAACGTTTTTTACGTAAAATAATTAACAAGCTCATTTATTATATATTAATTTATCGCAGTAATTGAATTGATTGATTTTTATACTTAATCCTTACAATTCCATTACTGTCTATGTAGGAAACTTCAATGATCACAACATAAACACCTTCAGGCACATATTGATTCTGAAATTTACCATCCCAACCAAGATGATCACCAGACTCAGAAAATATTTTTTCACCCCAACGGTTATAGATTTCCATTTTCACATCTGTGATATTGAGTCCTTGAATTTTGAATACATCATTTTTCCCGTCATTGTTTGGGCTAAAAGCATTTGGAACGAATATTAAATCTTCAATATTGGGGGGACATTCCTTTACATGAATCATTACAGTATCAACTTGCCAACATTTTACACGAGACTTCAAGATTAGGGTATCATTTTCTTTCCCCAGAAAATATAAATTCATATTTGTGCCAATCAACTGATTTTTTCGAAACCATTTGGCCTCACTAACATTACATTTTAATAAGATTGAATCACCTTGGCAAATTGAATAACGAAATTTATCAATAGGCTTATGCCTAGGATACTCTGATATTTCAAAAGTGTCAAAATATTTACAGCCATACATAATTGATTGCCGGATGTAAATACCAGGATAACTAACTTTAATCGTTTGATTTGTATCATTTTGACTCCATAAAATATTGATTCGATTGACATCAACATTACCAAGATTCAACATACTATCTGCACATTTGACTAGCTGAAAATTACTGGTAAAAATACCCGGAGAAGAATCTATCACAATGGTATCTCTAAACACACATCCATTCCTATTTTTCTCTAGCCAATAAACACCGGATTTATTAATATTTATAAAACTTGTTGTATCACCAGTAGACCAATAAAATTTATCCAAATGATGAATTGATGTACTTGATAATGTTAATGGTTTATTTGAGCTACACAAATAACCAGCTCTACTTATTTTAAATGGACATTTTAGATTAAAATAGGTAGCGTATACACCATAATTTAGCCATTGTGCATCACTACATACTTGGCTATTGGGTTTTATGTTATTTCTAAAAACTTTAGAAACAGAATCAGTAATAACTAATTTAGCCTTGAATGTCAAATAACTTCCGTTATTAATTCCCTTAATTAACTTTCGTACTCGAAAATAATATTCATCCAAATTATATAAATTGTCTTTCTCTGGAAAAACAGTGACTGAGTCAATTTCAAAAACATCAGATCTTTTTACAATAGCTAGAGTGTCTCCTTGATAATTTGCTTTTGTACTTTGTGTAATATAAATTTTAAAATCTTCATAAAATTCCCTAGCCCTATCATAAAAAAATTGGGGTATCAATCCAGATGTAATTAAAAAATTTAATTCATAAATACTATCTCTAAGCAAGGGTTGATTTAATTGCAAACTAATTCCAATATCAGATTTATCATGGCCGTTAAATCCTATTTCAATAGCGCTACTTGAATCTATCGTCATTGGACCATGAAATTTCGATCTATTTGGGAGTATCCATAAAACAGGACAAAAATCATGTTTAAGAGTATCTAAAGCACTAATTCTAATATACTTCCCAAACGCAGATTCATCACAAAATCTTATTTCTTTAAATCCTTTGACCGACCATTCTTGATTTATATTTTGGATTCTATTATGTCGAATCAACCTACCATTTATGAACTGTTGAGCCTCTAATTTTCCTAAAAACAATAAAAGCAAAAGGAAATTAATATAAAATAAATTCCCTTTTGCAACAAATTTAGTCTCTACCAACGAAGATTTTTTTAATAAACTCACGGTTTTTGAGCTTGATTTTTACATAATATATTCCACTTTTTAAATTCATTACATTTTGACATTGTGCCAATAAGATACCCGAACTAATTTCTTGACCAAGGTTATTTATTATAGAAAAACTTCCAGTTTCATTAATAATATTTTTAATTAACAAATCATTATCTAAATACCTTATTAAAAAATAATTATTTAAATTATCTTCAAATCCGCTATTACTGGAATTCCCAACTTTTTCAAATATTTTATTATCAATTTCATCAAATAACTCTGAATTTGCAATTTGAAAACCATTATTTTCATGATTCACGGTTGATACTAAATTATCTTCAAAGAATTCGCCATCACCAGCATCATTTCCATCTAAACCACTATTTCCCGTAGGATTACCAACAAAAGGCGCATCATCAATAAACGGAATTTCAACAGTATTCGTTCCACCCGGACCAGACCCAGTTATTGGTGGTGTCCAAACCAAAGCTCCTGTAGTCTGATCACAAGCTTGCGCAGTAACATAAGGATTTTTAAAATCATCGTAATCAGTCAATCTGCCAGTATTAGGATCGTATTCATAAATTAAATATCCTGCATTTGAATAAAGTTGAGTTTTTGACCCAATCATTCCAACAGAGACCAATCCAGAAATCAAGCTACCAGTTCCAGAGTAACTTAACAGATCCGATTTTCCAAATAATTTATCCATAAAATCAATAAATAAATCATTTCGTCTCATTCTACATTCATATTTTGTTGTACATGTTCCACTGATTTTTGAATACGATAACAAATCAGTACCATCCCAATAAATAGGTTCCAGTGATGGGTTTGAATTACTAATAATTTTATATTTTGCACCACTTACATTTGAATATCTAACGTCAGTAGACAAATCAGCACCTAAATGTCGAAAAACTTCATCGCAATCACAAACAACAGGTGGGCAGTATTTATATTGAGAGGCAAATGTAAAAACGATTGGATTATTGCAAACAGAACCTGATAATGAGGGAGAATAGTTCGTAGGTCTAGGCGTTCTAGTAAAAGTATACTTAAAGCCAGAAGACCCACCTTTTCCTCCTTTTCCAGCAATACTGCTAACAAAATTACTAAAATTGCTATGCGTTCCACCATTTTTCTTTAAAATCCAAATTGGACCGCCACAACCACCATTTCCACCATCGCCACCATTTCCAGCATTTCCACCATCGCCTAAGCCACCCATTCCACCTGAAGTTATAAAGTCACCAGACTGACAACCTCCATTTGCACCGAAACCACCCATTCCGCCTTTTCCACCATCACCCCCATTTCCACCATTTCCGCCGTTTGTACCATAAGATAAAAATCGTTTTTGAGAGTTGCCAAAACTCAACGTTGAGTTTGCTACTTTCAAGTAAATTATTCCACCGCCTGCTCCAGCTTCCCCAGCATTGCCACCTTTTTTACCATTCTCCCCTTTGTAACCAATATAACCAGGTGTAATATTCCTAAAAGAAGAACCTCCTGTACCACCAAATCCACCACCTCCACCACCACTTGCTGAATGAAATCCACAATTGCCAGAGCAACCTAAATGTAAATCATTGGTTGAGTAATTAGAATGACTAAAAGTAAAATTAATTACACCATTAGTATTGGTGCCAGATGTAAGCGGATTATTAGAAATACTACCAGGATTCCCTTTAATACTTGCTCCAAAATTTTTAAGTGAATTAGCATTTAAAATGGCACCTGCTTCACCATAGTAATTTAAACCAGCAGATCCAGACAAGTATGGAATGGAGTAACCTAAATTTGTTGGAAAATCAACGCTTCCACCGTTAGAACCCATACATGAACCAGCTGAAATATATCCACTTAATGCATTTGCTCCATTACCTCCAACGCCCAATGTTCCACCACTATTAAATTTAACATTAAACCCCTTACCCGTTACATTTAAATATCCACCAGACATAGTAAATTGATTCCCAACCATTACTGCTAAAACTCCGCCTGTCCCTTTCGAAAAATCGAAAGCTGGACATGTAATCACACCTGAATTTATCGTTAAATTCCAAAACCTTTTAACTTTTACAATTTGAACTAAATCATTAGTTGAACTAGAAAATGTAAATGATGGCCACGTATTAGAATATGGGGATAATACGTATGGTTTAATTTCAAGAATATTTGCAAAAGGGAATGAAGTTGAGGGATAGGTAGTGCCAGGAGTAACAACCTCACACAAAGTAAATTTCCCTGTAAATCCTGTAGACTGATGCATTTGGATCACCATTACCCAATCCCCATAAGAAAAACTACCATCAAAATTTTCCATTGAAATTTGTCGTACTGTCGCACCAGTACTCATCGCACTTACTTTTGCTTTATCTGTACACCATAATTGATCAGAATTTACGATTGTGCTTCCATGAGAACTAAGCGGCCAACCATTCATTTGGGCACTTAGTTTTGAAATTACAAAACTGAAAATCAACAGTACTACAAATAAGTTTTTAGAAAGTTCTTTGCCATTAAAAACCCAATGATTAGATTCCATTATTTTTTTTCTACTCATTTTATCTAACACACAAGTGAAGATTTTCCTTTTTTTGAAACATTGTATCATATTTATTTGCTTTGTTTAAAAATATTGAAACAAACTAAAATGTTATTTTTTTTACTCATTGATAGATTTATATCATTAGATGTGTTTTTTTTGAAATAATTTGCGAACATTATAAATAATACGATGAAAACAAATCCACACATTATTTCCTTGGCTGAAGCAGCCACTATGACTCATGCATTTCAAGACGCAACCCAATTTCAAGGGATGACAGTAGCTTGTTTGTTGGACAACAATGCCTATCAACAAGTAATGACTCAACCCGGGTGCACGGGTGTACGCACTTATTTTGCTTTGGATGATACAAATAAATTAACAATTGTTGTAGTTGGTGTTGATTCTCTTGGAAATGACATAACAAGCGGAATTATTTTGGACAGAGCGTATATGTGTCCTGCTATGTGTCCAATAAATTCTGATCTCATGAAATGAAAATTTATTCATGTATAGAATTACTAATTTTGATAACTTTAATTATTCGTTTATTCTATTATCTTTTTTCAAATAAAACAATATTAAAATCTAATTTAGAAGTAATTCTGTACTTTTGTCTTTTACTTCTAAATAATTTATCATTTTTAATTTTTGGATATAGTCGCATTATAAGTTTGGCATTTTTAATTATTTTACCATTAAGTATAATTGTGCCTAAAATTTGCAAAATATTCCAATTAAATATTCTATCTACACTTTTACTACTTTTTCTAACTACTCTATTATTTTATAAAACAAATCAAGAACTTGTAATGTATACGCTTATATTATGCTGCATAACATTTTTAATCAGTACTATAATAAAACTAGCAAAGGGCTCTAGTCATGAACTAAAAAAATCTCCTATCTATATTATTATTACAATTGATTTCTTGATAATTACTATTTTGCAGCAATTAAGTTCTAACAAGATAAATTGGTCTAATTCACATTATTTTCGCTATGTTATGAATATTGTTTTATGTATTTTCCTATCTAATCTTATTTTAGCAAATGTCTATATCAGGAGATTCTTTATTAATTAGCCTAACTTTAATTTTACTTCCATCACTATTAACACTTTTAGGAGTTATTATATATAGTTATATCGTTATAAAACGTTATAAACATGCACTCAGTAGATTGTTCCGAAGTAGCTTTAGAGGTGTAGATTCTGAGAGAAAAAGAATTGCATCCGAATTACATGATTATTTAGCGGTTCATACAATAAGTTTCAATGAAGATATTAATCTATTAAAATCTACTCTTAATGGGCATGATTTAAAAAACTTACAGAAACTTGAAAACAATTTCAATCTTTTCAAACACCAAACGCATCAGATTGTTGAGTATATGTATCCCAAAAGTCTTGTAGACTTAGACTGGAAGGCTAGCTTTAAGCAACTCGCAAATGAATTGACAATGGGGAGAATAAATGTTGAATTTGAATCATTTGCCTCATCCTCTCCAAAAAACGACTGGATATTTCATACTTATTGGGCCATCAAAGAAATAGTAACAAACGCCATTCGCCATGGGAATGCGGAAAACATTCAGATTACAGCCACTGATGAAGACAATTTGTTTATTTTAGCTATTCATTATTTAGCTTCAGACGAGGCAAAAAATTGGATTGATTCCAAACCTATAAGTAATGCAGGATTGGGCAATTTAATAATTCAAGATCGTTTATCTATAGCTGGAGCAAAAATGAAAATAGAAATTATAGATGGAGTTGTTACACAATCAATTATTTTTAAAAATGAGGATATTAATATTAGATGATCACGAGGCAATCCAGCAATTCGTAAAACAAAAAATTACAGATATAATACCGAATGCTACAATTTTACTTTGTTCAAATATTGAATGTGCTACAATGGCAATTTCAGGCTTTCCCAAAATTGACTATGCAATTTGCGACATAGAAATCAAATCTGGCGCAAATTTGATAATCCCAGAGTTATGTTTCAACAAGGAAATTCCTTATATGATTTACAGTTCACATGTAAATTTGGTATTGGTGAAGGAATTATTTGAATTTAAAGTGAATTGCTATGTTTCTAAAACATCGAGTATTGATTTTTTAACAAAAGGGTTAAAATCACTTTTCTCCCAAGAAAAATATTATTGCCCAATAGTTTTCTCTTGTATGAATTCGAATGACGGACTCAAAGAAACTGAAAAACTATTTCTATCTCAAGCGCAAAATTCCGTAATAAAAGTCATGGCTATGGGATTCAATAGAGAAGAAGTCTCTAAAATATTGAAACTTAAAAAATCTACCATTAATAATCACATTGCCCGAGCTAGAACGGTTAACGAATGTAAAAATTTTGACGAACTCATCAGACGTTACAAATTTTGGGACATGGATACATAAAGGATAATTCAGAGATAAATCCACTTCAAATATTGGACAACAATTTCACGATTCATATTATTTGCAAATCCAAACACGGGTGATTTGCTAAATTTACTTAATACATACGGAAATGATATTTTTATATCACGCTACTTTTCTATTTATTGTTTAATTCGTATTAAACTTACTTAATAACTATGTTTTATTCAAAATGATGACAATATGCTAAATATGGCAAAAGCAAAATCATAAGAGACCAGGCAATTAAGGTGTTTTGATTTACATTAAACATAATAAAAAACTCAATTACTATAGAATATGGAAAAGCAATTTTTAGGATTACGAATAACGGATTGGGTAGGTATAATTGGTGCTTTTGCCTGGTTCCCACTAATCATTAAATGGATTAAAGAATATTTCAAAAAACCAAAACTCACGATAGTTTCAGGAGAACAAATAGAAATTGGATTTACATCATTTGGGCCTATAATCAATTTAAGTTTAGCCTTTTTATCTGAAACAAAAAAGGCCTTAATCCACAAATTGGTATTGGAACTTGTTCATGAAAACAATGACACACAAAAGTTCTCCTGGGTATGGTTTGAAGAAACCCTTTATTCAATGGATTTGCCTGATTTACAACAAATTAATACAAAGAGAAATCAAAATGCGATTGCAATTAAAATAGGTATTGATGAATTGATAGAAAAAAAAATTGGATTTCAACAAAATACATTTAAATATGAATACAATAAACTTTACAAGCAACTTTCAGAGGATGCGATTGAATTTCATCAAATTGGTAAAAATTCTGACGAATTAAAATTAACCAGTGCATATAGAAACCTTTCAAATTTATTGACTGATTCCTTTAATTGGAAAACCGGAAAATACAAAGCAAAAATAACAACTTATATTTCAAATGATAAAATTGTTGTGCATCATGAATTGGATTTCGCTTTAAATTCACTGGATTTAAAACTATTACATTCTAATATTGAAAATTGCCAATTAAATCTTGAAAAAACATTTATTAATAATGAAATAGGTATTAGACCATGGCAATGGGTAAATACAAGTAAATTATTGAATCATAACACATAAAAATGATAATGATTAATACAACACTTTCAACAGTCCTAAATTTAACCAAAAAAACAGAGTATAATTGTTGCTATTGACTTTAGGTATTAATCTAAATTTTAATGTTGATTGTTATATGAGATTTATCATTTTAATTTTAATAAAAACTGGGAAATTGAACTTATATACAAGTAATAAATAAACAATAAAATCAAATTCAAAAAGAAACCAATTACTGTTTCCAAATTAAATAAACTAGCAATGAAATACAAATATGAACAAAGAAGAAGATATCGATTTTTTAGTTGAAGAATTAAATGACGATTATGTCAATGACGATCTCTATAATATAAGTTCTTGGGGGGCTGACTATTCTTTCCGAGAGCTTGTAAACTTATATGACGATAATGACCTAGTCAAACCCGAATTACAACGCAAATATGTATGGGAGAAGGCAGAGGCAAGTCGATTTATCGATTCTATTTTGCTAGGCTTACCTATCCCAAGTATTTTCCTGGCAAAAACTGATGACCATAAATTGTTGATTATTGATGGTTATCAAAGATTGATGACGGTAAATGACTATATTAAAGGGATTTGGTCTGGTGACAACAGTGTTTTTAGTCTCTCAAAAATACCTGGAAAAATCAATTCCCGTTGGAAGGGAAAATCATTTAAACAGTTAACGGAGACTGAGCAGCGCAAGATTAAGACTACAACTATTCATGCTATAATTTTTCAACAGAAGTCCCCCAAAGATGACGACACAAGCCTCTTCCAGATTTTTGAAAGAATAAATACTAGTGGCAAAACTCTTATGCCTCAAGAAATACGCAACTGCGTTTATCAAGGTAATCTAAACAGTTTGCTTTTAAAGCTTAATAAGCAAGAAAATTGGCGAACAATGTTTGGAGACATGAAGGAGGATTCACGTATGAGAGACCTAGAGTTTATACTGCGTTTTTTTGCCCTTAAAACCGACTCTATACTAAATGCAGAAAAAGGGAATATCTCATTAAAGAAACAACTTAATGAGTTCATGGGAACGAAGGCAAATAACAGCTATGATTGTATCAGCAATCTAGAAAATGAATTTATTTCAACAATTAATTTGATTTTTCAACAATTTGGTGATGTTGCATTTTACAATGTCCAAGCATCAGACTTAAAAACAATAAGACGACGATTTTATCCGACGGTCTTTGACTCAATTATGATTGCTACTTCTATAGCTCTTCATAGAGGTGTCGATATCGCGAAAACCAGTGAACAAAACCGACTTGAATTGCTTCGAGACGAGAAGTTTCGACAATACTCAACTCAGGGAACTATGCAAATTGAACATATAAAGGGTCGAATTGTAAAGGCGCTTAAATTTTTGTACAATTTAGAATTGCAGTAAAATGAACAACCTAACCGCATTAGAAAGTTTAGAAGACTGTGCCGCTGAACTTGTTAGAATAAACCATGTTATAATTGCTTTTGGACCCGCCCACGATGTGGTTCCATTCCTCACAAATTACGCAATAATAAAATGTTGTGGCACAATAGAATTGTGTTTTAAATTAATCATTTCCGATTTTCATAACACATTACCGCTACAAGCAAAAAGATATATTGAGAGCACTTTCACCAATAGCTCAATGAATCCTACAAAAGATAATATATGTAAAAGTTTAAAGCAATTTGATCTTGATTGGAATAAACAATTTAAAGATATGTTGGGCGCTGATCCAGATAATGGGCGCCTTGAATCCTCCTTGAAATCATTGAACGATGCAAGAAATGCTTTTGCTCACGGTTCAAATCCTGGGGTTAGTTTTAATAGCACAGTTGTCTATTTTAATGATGCCCGAAAAATTATAGATATTTTGGATACTGTTGTTATTTAAGAACTTATTAGATCCTCGGTATTTATAACTGCGGTCATACATTATTATAACGAAATATCTTACAAATGAATACATTTACATGAAAAACGAAAAGAAATGAATACCACGAATAAATTAAAATTCAATATAACAAAAATGAAAAATAAATAATGATATTGGGGGCAGATGGTCAGAATGATACGTTTTACAAAATAGCACCACGTCTAGGAAATAAGCTAGCTGGGAAGGAAAATACCCATTTCCAAATTATCCTTCAATGGAATTAATGAGGAAAGTGTTATCAACAGTTTAATTATTGTTGTAACCCTGGAATTGAATCTGCGGATTAATTTTCCAAGCATATTTATTGTGTTTATTAATTTACTTACAAAGATAACAATTTCTATACCTGAGTTGAGTAGCGTTGCCTCCCTCGAGAGAGGGTCAAAGCTTCGTTAGAGCATGTACATTTCAAACCTGCTACTATTGAAATCTGCCCCCTTCTTTTTAAATTGAGATAATGGAATTGGAAAATTGGTTTAAAACAAAGAAGTATCCACATATTGGAATACCAATTACAATTAAGGATTACAAATGGGTAAAAGCATATGTTGAAAATTCTGAAAAAATTAGAACACATAGTTTCCTGCCATTAATTCACAAATCAATCGTAAAAAGACGATTTCGGGCCGACGAATTAACACCTGTTTTAAATTCAAGTGGCAAAAGAAAAAGAGTATTAGGCAAGCCAAAAGTTCGAGATATTTTCTATGCTTCACACCTTGACTCACTAATTCTTTCTAAATACAATGAAATTTTAGCGAATGCATATGAAACGTATATAGCTAGTCTTAATTTCAATGAATCAGTAGTTGCATACCGCAAAATTCCAATTTCAAAGAGTTCTGACAAGAACAAATGTAATATTGACTTTGCTAAAACAACTTTTGAATTCATTCTTAATAACAAATCAAAAAATCTAACAGTAATTGTTGCTGATATAACGTCTTTTTTCGATAATTTAAACCATAAAATTTTGAAGAAACAATGGACAAAAGTTTTAAACAAGACAACTCTACCACATGACCATTATAATTTGTTCAAATCTCTTATAAACATCAAATATATCAAAGCTGATCAATTATTTGAAAGTTATGGAAATACAATGATGGTCGAAATTGGTATTCCAAATTGTTCGAACAATACTGAATTTGTGAGGAAGAAAATTAAAAACATGAATTTTTTAAAGAAAAAAGAGCAAGACATTATTGTGACAAAAAAGAGTTTCTTAAAAATAATTTAAACCTTGTCATTTCTAAAAACAACAAAAGTGGAATACCCCAAGGGAGTCCAATTAGTGCAACTTTAGCCAATTTATATATGCTGGATTTTGACCAAGAAATTTTTGACAAAGTTTCTTCAATTAATGGATTCTATCAACGCTATAGCGATGACTTAATAATAATATGCGAGCAGTTATATGAAGATGAAATTATTGAATTAATAAGAGATAAAATTAAATCCCTTGTTGATTTAGAAATTGAACCAAATAAAACTAAAATTTTTCGTTTTGAGGCGGTCAACGGAAATCTTAAAGGATTTGAAATAGATGAAAACACTAAAATACCAAATTATAATAAGACACTGGAGTATTTAGGATTTTCATTTGACGGTGAAAGAGTTTTGATTAAAACTTCAGGGTTTTCAAAGTTTTATAGATCTATGAAACGTTCATTCAAAAAATCTACTTCTTTGGCATTGTATAGTAAAAACCCCGACAAAACCATATTTAAGTCGAGGCTTTATAAGCGGTTTACGTACAAAGGAGCAAAAAGAAAACTAATACATAAACCTACCCATTATGACAAAACAAAATACGAAAAAACAACTAAATACTATTGGGGGAATTATCTTAGTTATTTAATTAAGGCCGATGATTCAATGAAATCAATAAATAGTAAAAATTACATTAAAAGGCAAAGTAGGAAATTCTGGAAGAACTTTAATAACTTAATGAAATTCCATGAATCAAGACTTAGCTAAAAAGTAAAAGTCATGAATATTTGTAAATTATTCACATATTAATTCCTGAAAAAAATATTTTTACATAATTTTTTTTTACATAAGTAAATTTTCAATTAAACAAGCAGTAAATCCCACGGAACTTTTGTAATCCCATGGGATTTTTGTGATAATATCTGCTGAAAAATTGAAATTATTGTGAATTTAGTGGAATTTTAAAGCAATTTTGATTGAATTCATAGTAAAATGCGGAATCTTTATCTATTGATAAATGGGATTTTTCTATAGCCATACTTCATTATAATATATTCAACACATCAATGCGTTAATTGAAGTAATAATTACCCTAGCGTGCATCAATTTTGATGATGCGACTGCCCAAGTGAAATCGCACTATCACCTAAAGTTATAGTTATATAAGCGATTAGTAGATACCTTTGAATAAAAGCCAAATGCAATTTTTTCAATTTGATTTCACGATTTATTCACTTGAGTTCGTTTTGACTCACATATAGTTATTTCGTATGTTCATTTATTCATTTATTCATTTATTCATTTGTTCATTTGTTCACTGTTCATCGGGTACCGGTTTGACTACTTTGCGGTACCATCCTTTGGTATTTCGTTCAAATTGACCCGAAACTAAATAGCGCCTAACAGAAGATGCAGACATGTTCATCTTTTGCCCTAAATCAAGCGCTTGCGACCAATTAAATTCAACTGGCAAGGATTCATAGAAACGCTGCTGCCGAGCTTGAATTTGAATATGCTTACTACCATTCTTCATATCGGCAATGAGCATGTTTGCATGATACAAAAGCACCACTGATATATCCATGGATATGTAAATATCCGTTGTTTCAATATTGATTTCCGTATTCTTTACTCGCTTCGCATGGTGATAATAGCGAACAATTGTTAGTATCATGGACATTCGAAAACAAATCAAACCCAATCGATGAATGGTCGCTAAAATGGGTGCCCCAGAATCTTGATGTGCCATCTTGATAATCCGCTGAAAGTGTTGCATAAAAATTTCTTGTTGCTTTTTTCCCAAATAGAGCTGAAATGTTTCAGGTTGTTCTTTCAAAAAAAGATATAATTCCTTTACCATTTTTCCCGCTTTTCTGAAAGCATGTCCCGGATCTGCGCCATTTTGGGAGAAAACATTTCTAAAGGTTGGGACTGCTGGAAACGAATAAAATACAAATCTACTGAATAATCCATTTTCGGTATCGGGTATTAAACGCATTACTTGACCTCTTGTCCCTGTAAGTAAAACAGATAACCTTGGGTGTTCCACGGAAAAGTGTTCGCGATTTTGCCTACGTTGCATTTCCACCGGTTCATGGTGAAATGCAGCGCGGAGTACATCGCTGAAATTCCCCCAATCTTGTGCTAGTGCATTGGCAAGTGTATCCGCTTCTGTTGAGAACAGAATGCCTGCTCCATCATTCTCACTAAGAGTTTGCACCATGGAGCTGGCACTGTTGTTGGCAGGAATGAACAGTAACTTATACGGTGGTTCTTTTAAAGATGAAACGTCTGTATCTTTCTGCTTAATCTTCTCTCGCTTAAGTTCTTCGAATTTTTGTTTTGCTTGAATGGTTTCATCCAAAAGCATTTTATGAATTTCCATGCCAATCAATCGTGTCCAACTCAATACCCCTTTTCCTGAACCTGCTGGAGCTTCAATAAAAGTATACAAATTGGGTGATACCCATTTGCGATCGTAAAAACCCAATACATTCGGCATACAACCCGAAAGCACCGTAAGTGTGCCCAAGAGTAATATGTCGCGTTCTTGGGCATTCTGTAAGTCCTTAAACAACTCTTTTATTGGTTCTGGCAAATACTCATAAATACCTGTTTCTATTGTAGCAGGTAAATTGTCCTGATATCTGGGTAAGATAAATAATTCCTCCTCGTTCTGTAAAGTATATTTTGAATTGTGCATGATTAACGGTTTAAAGGTTTATCCTGTACATATCGAAATGCCTCGCGCTGAATATTTTTCTGTTGCTCGTGTTTACCTGCGTTTAACCAGGCTTCTAACTCTCCTCTTCGAAATAGAATCTTCTTTCCATTCTTATAGAAGGGAATTTTTCTTCTACTTGTCATAGAATACAAGGTTTGTTTGGCGATGTGCAGAAACTCCGCAGCCTGTTCGGCATTAAGCACTTCTGCTTTCTGGTTGCTCTCATTCAAGTCGGTAATTGCCGTTTCTTGTTGCTGTTCTAATGCAGACTGAACAGCTTCATTCACCAACTCTGTGATGAACGCTTGTAGGTGAGTAATACTTTCTTTCATATTGAAATATTTACTCACCTAGCATCAAAAAAAGAACCGTGCCAGATTCTTTGGTTTCCTTTTTTTATTTATCGATTCTTGAAGGGTTCGAAGAGCAAATTTTTTCAGTACCAATCTGTTCCACAGTGTTCCAAACTCGTCTACTTTTGCGCAGATAATATTGCAATCACGCAATTTCAAGAAAATGAATTTTATCTCCGTATCACGCTGACAATCAGTCAATTTGTCACTGACATTTTTCACGATTGTTGTTCATTCTTGTCAGATTTAAACCCGAGTTGAATACTCTTCATTGCTTTTGTTTTCGTTGTATCCATCACTTTTCCGTATATCTGTGTGGTATGAATGTGCTTATGTCCCAGCAATTTTGAAACGGTATAGATATCGGTTCCTTCCGCTAGTTGTAAGGTCGCAAATGTGTGTCTGAAATTATGAAAGGTGATTTTCTTCCGGATACCTGCGCTTTGCAACCAACGATTCAAGTTTGCATAGTCGCGTTGAAAATTATAATCACCAAAAATTCTTTCGCTGCTTTCTTCATAATCCCCTAATAAACCTAAAGCTTCGTCTGATATGGGTAATGTTTCCATACCCTTGGTTTTGCTTTGTGTGAAGCGAATGAAATAGCCCAAGTTTTCGGAGTGTTGAATTTGGTCACCACGAAGTTTAGTAACATCACCCAGTCGCAATCCTGTGAGTGCGGAAAACATGCAAGTACGTTTGAGTAAATCAGATTCCGCCTGTGTATTGTATAATTTCAAAAGCTCTTCTTTGGTTAAAAACTCTCTATATGTTTCCGGTTGTTGAATGCCTTTCACTGCATCAAAAGGATTGCTAATTATATGACCAAATACCAAGGCTTCTCGAACCGTTGCTCGAAGCTTATTGTAATAGGTGTAACATGAATTTTGAGAGATGCGCATTTTGGGTGAATTGATGCGTGTGGCTTTTTTCTCTAAAAACTCTTTGTATTCATTGATGAATTGCGGAGTGATGTCGCCGAAATTGCATTGACCCTTACAAAACTGAACAAAGGTTTTATAGGATGCAACCCAACCACCATGTGTATTGGGATTGCCAATCCATTTGTTCATTTGCTTTTCATAGA
>CANFUB010000017.1 GCA_947450015.1 Bacteroidota bacterium
ATAGAACAAGCATGGAAACTTGGCCATTTTCTGTTTCTAATTTTATTAGGACTGTCAGTGTTTTATGCACTCGAAAGGGTTTGTTATATGGACAGTGCTTTTATGTTTTTTCGCATGGTGAACGATGAAAAATTGATTGCAGAAGGAGGCAGGTATATCCATGTTATACCTCAATTTTTACCTTGGTTAATGGTGAAATTAAATGCCCCATTGCATTTAATTATTGTAAGTTTTTCATTCCTTTACACTGCCTGTTTTTATCTAGCTTATATCATAATTGGTAAGTTAATGAAGCAGAAAGTCATTGCAGTTATTTTCCTATTTTTGCTACTCATTTCTGTTAATGAAACTTTCTTTGATGTGGTTACAGAAACAAAATTTTCTCTTGCTTTTGCATGTTTGTTTTTAGCCCATTTATTGCGTGAAAAACAAGCGTCGATTTATATTGGCATTTTGATCCTTGTTTTTGGTTTTTACACCCATCCAATTTTTGTGGTTTATTGTGCAATTATTATCTTTTTTATAAGTCTTTACAAGTTTAATAGGCACCTCCTAATTTACGGTGGTGTAATAATGATATTGTTGCTTAGTAAAGCCTTAATTTTTGGCTCTACTACCTATGAAAAGGAGCTTTTATCAGCAACTTTTTATAATCCTTTTCAATTGCTTAAAAATTCGTTTATACATACCTACTTTGGGGGTTTGTTGGGCACTCAATTTATTGTTTTAATTTGTATCATTTTTCTACAACTGTTTAGCCTTTTAAAAAGCAAAAAATGGTTACTGCTTAGCATGTATTTTATGGCCATGTTTTTGCTTTATATTGCCTTGGCATTGGTGTATAGCAAAGGCGATAGTCATATGATGATTCAGAAGACCTTGTTGGTTTTTCATTTTATACTTTTGATTCCTTTTGTTTTGTTAGAAAAAACGATGTCAGTATGGGTGCAAAGGAGTGTTTATTTTCTTATAATCCTTGGATGCTTTTGGGCACTATGGTCAACAAATACTTTGGCTAAAAAGTATACAAATAGGGTTGCAGTGCTTGAACATTTTTTAAGAAAATTACCAAAACAATCTGATAAATATTTAATATCAGAAAATCAAATTAACCACGAGGTGATGATGGGTACTTGGGCCCTACCACACGAATCAATTTTAGTTTCAAAAATTAAGTTCAAAAATCCTATAAATCTGAAAAATTTTAGGGAAAGAAATGACACACTTTTTTTAAGTCAATTTCCAAATGGATTTCGCCCTGCATTTGGACTTCCATTGCTAAATTCTGAACTTAACACTACTTATTTTGAAATGGATGAAAGTAAAAAGGTTTTATGGTTGGATAGCACTTATATTTTGGGTAAAAATTAGACTATTTACCTATAGCAAATAAGCATGGCACCTTGCCAATTACAAATTTGTTTTGTTGCCACCAACCAATAGGTTTAGAGATAATATTTTCATTTTCGCCTGTCAAATCAATGGCCAGCATTAGCATGGTAGTGGGCTTTAAAATTTGACACAAATCTGTCAATAATTGATCGTTGCGGTAGGGCGCTTCAATGAATAATTGGGTTGTGTGATTTGCCTCATTTTCGAGTTGCTGTAACACTGTTTTTTTATCTAATCCTTTGGTGGGTATGTAACCCAAAAATTTAAAACTTTGCCCATTGAAACCGCTCGCAATTAATGCTAGTAAAATGGAGGAAGGACCTGTTAAAGGTTTTACCTGCAAATTCATTTCATGGGCTAGTTTTACGACATGTGTACCAGGGTCGGCAATACATGGTAATCCTGCTTCTGACATTAATCCAATGCGATGATAACTGTTTAAGAATAGTTTTAAGTCAGACAACTGGGCAGGTAAATCGTGTTTATCGAGCTCATAAATTTCGATGCTCTGTAAGGGTGTTGGATGGTTGATAAACTTTAGAAAATGTCTAGCTGTTTTAGCATTTTCAACGATAAAATGGGTAATAGAGTGTATTGTTTCTAGTACATTATGGGGTAAATACCAGTTGATTGAGGTATCGGAAAGCCCCACAGGTACTAAAAATAGCGTATTTTTGTCTTTCATTAAATATATTATGATTGAAATTTTACACAATAATGCGTATTTTTGTAATCAAACTGCACTATAAACTATGAAAAGAATTATTTTTCTTATTGGATTTCTATCCATTTTGAAATTATCTACGGGCCAGAACTATGGCAATGAGTGGATTAATTACAATCAAAAGTATTTCAAAATTAAAATTGGAGAACAAGGTATTTACCACTTGGATTATACCACATTAATTGATGCGGCAACCGAGATGAAAATTAGCCTTGGCGATGTTAATCCCAAAAAGTGGCAAATATTTCATTTAGGAAAAGAGATACCCATTTTTGTTTCGGGCGAGGCGGATAATCAGTTTAACAGTTACGACTACATTGAATTCTACGCCAAAACCAACAATGGTGCATTAGACCAAGAGTTATATCTTGATCCAAGTTTTCAAGCACAGACAACCCGCAGTTTGATAACGGATAGCAGTTATTATTACCTTACGTATCTTCCAAATGCGTCGTCAAGTAACGGTTGGCATATGCAGACCTATAAATTCACAAATTACAATGGGTATACGCCAGAGCCCTATTTTATGGCGGAAAGTAACTTAACCTTTAACGATTATTACAATTCAGGAAAGCCATTTGATGTGGCTGGTTATGATACCTACAATCCGGAGTATACCATGGGTGAAGGCTTTTATGGTCCAGCTTTTGGTTTCGGTCAGTTAAATGGTATTCAATACAAAACAGAGGCTATCAATTCTAAGTTTGTTAGTACAAATGGGCCTCTGCCATTGCTTTCATTTACTGTTGCGGGAACCACAGATACCAAAAATGCTGTTCTAGACCACCATTTAACCACTAGTATTAGCACTGATAATACAAATTTTGTCACCATCTTTGATACACTTTACGGTGGTTATTCTATTGTTAAAAAATCACTCAATCTACCTCGAAACTATTTTGGCAGTAACAATACATATTTAAAATTTCAGGGCGAGTTTATGACGGCAATTCCAATTCAGGGACATGCCATCGCAGAAATTGATTTAAAGTACCCTAGAGTTTTTGACCTAGATGACAATACGACAATGTCATTTAACATCAATGCTTCTAACGACCCAAGACACATCGATTGGATTAATTACAAAAGCACGCGAAAAAAACCAGTTGCATACGATCTTACAAATGGCTATCGCATCGAGGGTGCTGTATACAGTGGCAATAAGATGCATTTTTTCTTACCGCCTTCTCCTACAAGTACAACGGATTGTTATTTGTTGGATAGCTTAGATATTAGAACTGTAACAACGAGACAAATAGAACCAGCAATCAGTTACGAGGTATTGGATAAAGACTTGTTAAAGTTTAACAGTACCCAAATCATAAATAAAAACAAATTGGTTCTGCTTACCAATGAAAAATTAGTTGGACCCTACACCGAACAATATTTAGGTTTAAAAAGTACTGCTACAGCTACAAGTCCAAATACACTTGTAACAGTGCAACAATTGTATAATAACTTTTCATACGGGATTCCGCATCCAATTGCAATTCGCAGATACATTCGTTTTTTAGCTGAAAATGGCGATACCACATTGAAATATTTATTTTTGGTAGGAAGAGGTTACCAAACCAATTTTATGCGATTGAATGGCTATCAAAATTTAAATGCAGTGCCATCGATAGGTGTACCAGCCTCTGATAATTTATTTGCCAGCAATATCAATGGTTCGGGCATTGCGCCAGTGATTGCCATTGGTCGATTGACGATTGACAAAGCCCACGATTTGGGCATTTATACCAATAAATTAATAGACATGGCCAACAGTGGAAATGCCGCCTGGAAAAAGGAGGTATTACATTTGGCTGGCGGAGAGGATGGTTCACAAACATCGCTAATCAAAAGAAGATTGGAAGGTTTGGGTAGCTTTGTAGAACAAGAACCTTTTGGTGGTAGAGTAAAAATGCTTGCCAAATCTGCTGCTGGTGTTTCAGATCCATACTTAACAAGTAAATTAATTGAACAAGTCGACAGTGGTAAACAGTTGGTTACTTTCCTAGGGCATGGGAGTTCGGTAACCACAGACATAGACATGGGTGATACTGCTGATTATGCCAATTACGGTAAGTACCCTGTATTTTATTTTAATGGTTGTAGCATTGGTAATCCTTGTACTGGGCCACCTTCAAAATCAACACGTTTATCGGGTGAGAATTTTTTGAAAGCCAGTAGAAAAGGTGCTATTGCATTCATCGCTCAAACAGGTTTAACAGAGTTAGGCAAAGTACAAGAGTATATGCAAGAATTTTATAGCTTGTCTTTTAAAAGTAACTATACAGGCTATTACACAGTTGGCGATGCTGTAAAGGATATGCTAAAAAACAATAACAATAGTTCTGATTCATTAGGAACGATTATTGGGCGTATTACTTTTTTACAAGGTGATCCTTCTGCTGAATGGTACCAACCACAGCTGCCAGATTATAGCATCAATGAAACTTCAATTTCAACTTATCCTTCTAATTTTACAGCCATTAGTGATTCATTTGCACTTGCTGTAACTGTAGAGAACAATGGTAAATTTCTTATTGATTCTTTTAACATTAAAGTTGAAAGGACCTATCCAAATGATTTCATAAAAACAACGTATAATTTTAAAGTGCCGGGGGTAATGAATAAAACCACTTACTTTCTGTACATCAAATCGAAAGATATTGCCACCACAGGGACCAATAAATTTGTAATTACTGTAAATGATTTACATACTGTCGATGAAGGAACAGCTTATGCCAATAATTCAACAGATTTTAGCGTATTAATTCCGGGGAATGGTATTCATTTAATTTATCCAAAGCGGTTTGATATTATCTCTAATTTAAACAATGATACTGTAGAGTTGGTGGCCCAAGCACTTAATATTTTTGAAAATAATTATCAGTTTTATTTTGATATCGATACAGCAAGTACTTTTGATAGTCCTTGGAAGAAGAGCGATAGTTCATCCAACATTGTTGGTCAGATTCAAAAATGGAAAATTAAATTATTAGGCAACAGTGATAGCATCGTTTATTATTGGAGGGCCAAAATCAACACAGGTGGTATTGAAGGTTCCTACATTGATAGAAGTTTTGTTCATATTTTTAATCACCAACCAGGCTGGTCGCAATCGCATTTTCCGCAATTTTATCCTAGCAGTAAACTCAACAAAATAAAATTAAATAGACTACGCAGAGAATTTGAATACACCACCAATTCTGAATATGTATATGTTAATTCTGCCATCAATCCTTATCCTGGTTATGGAATTAAGAAAGGTGGACAAGGCGCTACCTCTTTAAACCCAGGTGCACCATTTGGCGGAGTTGTTGCCGTATTGTTTGATAAGAACACTTTGGAACAATTTAAATTGAACGATATTTTTAATCCAAATGCGTATACTTTTGATGCGACAACTAATACCTATGGTTTGTTGGAAAATGTGCGCAAATATTATAATTTTAGTATAGGTTATCCTGCAGGCAACGCGCAATTTCCGCGATGGGTAGATTCTATACCTGATAGTACATATGTTGCCTTGTGCAACAGGGGTTCATTTGTAAGAGGCAATTGGTCGCAGGACGTGGTGGATGCCTTTGGTAAATTAGGTTGTAAATTAATGAACAATGTTTTTACAGGTAATACAAGCTATGCCATGATTGGTCGCAAAGGCGCTGCTCCTGGTTGGGCTGTTGAGGACTCTGGATTATGGGTATTGAACAATGATCAAAGTTATATTGAAATACAAAAGGAGTTGATTGGTAAATATGATAAAGGCAGTATAAAAACTGAACTAATTGGACCATCATCAGAATGGAAGAAACTCTACCATTATACATCAACGAAAGATACCAAATTGGGCGATGATTTTTACATTAAAGTCCATGGTGTTACCAATTCAGGAATCGATTCAGTTTGTTTAGATTTTGTAAAAGCGAATGAAATTGACATCTCTTCTATTGATGCCAAACGGTTTCCAAATATTTATTTAGAAGGGATATTTAGTGATCAAATTAATTACACGCCACCGCAACTCAAGAACTGGCGAGTATCGGCTGGCGATGTTCCAGAAGGGGCACTGAATCCAAATCTATCGAATATTGCATGGCGCGATAGTTTAAGACAAGGCGAAGCTTTTAGATACAATATTGGTTTTCAAAATGTATCGGTGTTGCCATTCCCTGCCAACTTAAAATACCAGGTTAAAATCTTTAACATCGATACAAGAGATACGGTATATGATTCAACCTATTACTATGGTTCAGCATTGAATGCTGGTCAATTTTTCCCAATCGCAACAACACTTGCAACCAACAAAATGAGTGGTCGTTATGCTTATTTGGTAAAAGTTAATTTTGATGCATTTTCAAAAGCAGAGATGCCAGAGCTTTCTTTGGTAAACAATTCAGCCATTCGTTACTTTGAGGTGCTAGAAGATAAAATTAATCCACTTTTAGATGTTACCTTCGATTCGAGACATATTTCGAATGGTGAAATCGTTTCGGCCAATCCTGTAGTATTAATCTCAAGTAAAGATGAGAATGCATACAATTGGCAGATAGATAGCAATGGAATTAAATTGTGGTGGAAGAAACCAAATTCAACACAATTTGAAAGAATAGATTTTGATAGTTTTGATATCAAATTCATACCAGCCAATTCTGTAAGTAACATAGCGAGAGCAGAGTTTTCTCCTAAAAATTTATCTGATGGAATTTATACATTAAAAGTACAATCGAATGATGCCAATTTGAACAATGCAGGTTCAACAGAATATCAAATTAATTTCACAGTTGTCAATCAAAAATCGGCTACGAATTTTTACCCTTATCCAAATCCATTTACCTCGGCCATGCGCTTTGTATTTACACTTACAGGTAACGAAGTGCCAGATTATATTAATATTAAAATCATGACCATACAGGGCAAGGTTGTGAAGGAATTAAACAAAGATGATTTAGGCAATATCCATGTGGGTTCTAACATTACAGATGTTGTTTGGGATGGTACCGATCAGTATGGCGATAGATTGTCAAATGGGGTATATTTATATACGGTTACCATCAAATCGAATGGTGAAGATATTACCCAAATAAATTCGGATAATGTCAGCAATGATTTGAATGCCGATAAGGCCAATAATAATTTATTTAAACACCATACAGGTAAAATTGTGCTCTTGCGATAATGTTAAATTACATCTCTAAAATATTGTTAATACTAGTACTTGTGATTAGTATGGGTTTAAAACCACCTACACACAACATCACATTGTTACAAAAGTATGGCGCTGATGAAATGCGAGAAATGGGTTGTGATACCATGGCGCATGTTATATTTTGGAGAAAAATTATGAATTTGCACCAAGACAGTTGCTTAATAAATGTCCATAGTTGTAGGAAAGTTTTAACCACCTATCCTGCGATTAATTGGAACATGTGCAGTGTTAACCAACGCCTTTCAATAGCAGATAGTTTGAGAAAATTGAGCGGTATTTATGACAGTAGCCGTGTTGTGGGTACCATGGGAAAGCGCTTCTTTTACGCATTTGAAAAGGTAGCACCTAAAGTACCGTTAGGTATTGAAGCCTTTGAAAGAAACAATGTAAATGGTTGGTATGCCAAAGCGATATTGTTAATTGAAAGTCCTAATCAACTTCAAAAATCTACGGCAGGTGCATACGGTCCTTTTCAATTGATGAAAGGTGTGGCAAGAAGTTACGGCTTAAAGGTCAATAAGAAAAAGGATGAGCGTGCCAATTTTAACCGTTCTGCCTATGCAGCTAGTCAACTCATTAAAACCACTTGTATACCATATACCAAATTGATGTTAGATGCCCGTGGCATTGCTTACAACGAGGATGATTTATGGTTTAGATTAATGGTAATGCATGTGTACAATGCGGGTGCTGGCAATGTGAGCATGGCCTTAAACGCAATTCCACAACCAGCGCAAGGGATGGGTTTAATAAAACAACTTTGGACCACCTCTGCAGGAAGATTTCAAACATCATCCCAAAACTATTCTCAACTCATTTTAGCCGCTTTTCTTGAGTATGATGAGCGCGTGGATAAGAAAGGGAAATAAATGTCATTTATGGACGTTATTTAATTAACGAATAATTTATCATTGCATTTCCATAAATGAATTTCTCAAAATCAGTACAAGTTTCTAATTATTTAATTCAGCGTTTTGTTTGCTTGGCAATAGGACTCTATAGCACTTGTTTGTTGGGGCAATCGCCAGTGTTAATTAAGGATTGCGATCCAAGCAATAAGTCTTCCAATCCTAAAGAACTCATAGTACTTGGCAATCAACTTTTTTTCTCTGCTAACGATGGAAAAAGTGGTACAGAACTTTGGAAAACCGATGGTACGCCAAATGGCACTGTGATGGTGAAGGATATCTGTCCAGGTGCTGGGCATTCAAATCCAATGTATTTAACTGTATCCAATGGGCAACTTTATTTTACTGCATTTGATGGGGCCCATGGCACTGAATTGTGGAGGTCGGATGGTACAATAGAGGGCACTTATTTGGTGAAAGATTTAAACAATGGTTCGGGTAGTTACAAACCCATCGATTTAGTAAATGTGAACGACTTACTCTATTTTTATTTAGATAAGGTGCTATACACCTCTGATGGCACTGCCCAAGGTACCGCAAAGGCAAAACAACAAACCTTTCCAAGCACAAAGCCGAATTTAACAGCAGCGATCAATGATATGGGCATTATAGCTTATAAGGATGCCAAGGTAGGGAATGAAGTAGGTATTTATAATTTTAAAACCAAAGGCACCACTCTTCTAAAAGATATTTCAACTGGCATTGCCTCGTCAAATCCACATCATTTTGTAAAATTCAAGGACCGTGTTTATTTTGTTGCCGACGATGGTATTAATGGTGATGAACTTTGGTATAGCAACGGCAAAATAGAAGGAACACTTTTATTTAAAAATATTCATACAGAGGGCAATGGTTCATCGCCTTATCAACTTACGAATGTCGAAGGCACTTTATTTTTTGCCACCTCAAATGATGGTGCTAAACTTTGGAAGACGAATGGACAACCCAATGGCACCATACTTATTAAAGATTTATTCCCGCATAATACAGATGCTTCCTTACAAAATTTAACAAGTGTAAAAGGGGTTTTATTTTTTATAGCAGATAATGGAAAAGACTCTGCAGAACTCTGGAAAAGCGATGGTACAGAAAAAGGAACTTTAATGGTAAAACCATTGAAGTACATTGGTAATTCTGCATTGCCCCAGTATTTAACAGCTGTGAATGGTCTACTGTTTTTTAATGCAAGTGATAAAGCCAATGGACATGAGTTATGGAAAAGTGATGGCACTGCGGCTGGCACCGTCATGGTAAAGAATATTAATCCAAGGGAAGCGTCATCAGAGCCACAGCATTTAACCAATGTGAATGGCATTTTATATTTTACAGCAAGCGATGGGAGAGATGGCAATGAATTGTGGAAGAGCGATGGAACTGCAGCGGGTACAATAATGATAAAAGATATTTTATTAAAAGGAATTGGTTCGTATCCAGATAATTTAATTAATGCCAATGGCACTTTATATTTTGCTGCCAATGATGGTATACATGGCCATGAGTTATGGAAAAGCGATGGCACTGCCGCAGGTACAGTAATGGTAAAAGATATTTTTGAAGGTGAAGAAGGTTCTGAACCCGAAGATTTAATTTTAATGAATGGCTTTGTTTATTTTATTGCTAATAATGGGTTGAATGGTCCTGAATTATGGAAAAGCGATGGCACTGCAGCCGGCACTGTTTTGGTGAAAGACATTAACGACAAGGTACATTTTGAGGGGTCAAATGCAAGTCATTTAATCAATGTCAATGGCCTGTTGTATTTGATGGCCGATGATGGTAAAAATGGATTAGAGCTATGGGTAAGCAATGGTACTTCGAAGGGTACCGATATTGTAAAGGACATTCGCAGCGGACCCGTCAGTTCGAATTTAAATAATTTCGTAAATTTAAATGGCGTTTTATACTTTATTGCAGATGATGGCCATGGTGTAGAATTATGGCGAACCAATGGTAAAGGAAAATCAGGAGAAATGGTTAATGCCAGTTATTCAACAACCAATGTTCAACCACCAAGTTTATTAATTGTGATTAATCGAACACTTTATTTTGTGGTCGATGATGAAGAACATGGTGCAGAATTATGGAAGTTAGAGCAGCCTTAAGACAGCCTATTTTATTTGGGCAGCAGCTTTTAATGCGGCATTGACATTCACAATTCCATGGCTCGTACATAGTTTTTTGTAAAATGTTTTCTTTCTTTTGGTGCCCGGTTTTTTAAATTTAGCCACAGGTTTAATTACAGTACTTTCAATCACAGACTTAACTTGAACAGCGGTTAAATTTGGGTAGTACGATCTAATAAGTGCTGCAACACCTGCAACCACAGGACTTGCCATGCTTGTGCCTTGCAACCAATCGTATTTAGAATCGGTAACAGTATTATAAATTTCTGAACCTGGAGCAAATACATTGACAGTAGACTTACCATAGTTAGAAAAGCTTGCAGGACTTTGGTCTCTATTGCTTGCGCCTACTTCAATCCATGTTGTGCAAAGCGTGCCATTTTCATACCTTGGGGTTGGAAAATTATTGTTTTCATCTGTATTTAAGCCGTCATTACCTGCGGCATGTATGATTAAAACATCTTTGCTTTCAGCATACTTCACAGCCTCGTCGACAATCGTTTTATTGAAAGAATAAGCTTTTCCGAAACTCATGTTAATGACTTTTGCGCCATTGTCAACCGCATATCGAATTGCATTTGCAACATCTTTGTCGCGCTCGTCACCTGCTGGTACGACACGTAACACCATTATTTGAACCATGGTGGCAATGCCATTGACGCCTATTCCATTATTTCTTGCAGCACCAATGATACCAGCCACATGGGTGCCATGCAATGCATCTGGACCTTTTACTTCATTGTTACCATAGTTTCTGATGGTGGTATTTAAATAATTGTCGCCAACAATATCTCTAGGGTCATAATTAGGGTCCAACTGAAAATTAACACTGGCATTTAATGTCTCGTAATCGTGTCGAATGGCTTTAATTAATTCAGTAGGGGTCATGTTTAAAAAGCCACAATAAGAAAGCATGTTGGCTTTACCAATTTTTGCTTCATTTCTGTTGGGTGTATATTCCATTAAGGTTTCCAAACTAAATTCACTGCTCCCAATTTCATTTATTACTGCATCCATGGTTTTTTTGAAGTCGGCAGTTGCTTCGAATTCAACCTTTGCAGCATTTAATTGTTTGGTGTGAATGGCCTCCAAAGCTTTGAATTTTTTGTATTCAGCCCTGTCTGTTTTTGCAATTTCTTTGCTGGTCTTAGTACCAAATTTTACTTTATAATCTCTTAATAAGCGGGTCATTTCAAGATTGTCGTAATGGACTTCACCATTTTTTCCACCAATAAAATCCCATCCATTGATATCGTCAACATAACCATTTTGGTCATCATCTACACCATTGTTGGGTATTTCTTTGGTATTTAACCAAATATTGGCTTTTAAGTCTTCATGCATAATATCGGTTCCACCATCAATCACCGCAACAATCACAGGTTTGGCATTTGCAGGTTGAGGGGTGGTGTTAAGTGCATTTACCAAATCGATACCAAGGGCGGTATCATTTACGGAATACAATTGGTACCAGTCCTTTTTAGGATGTTGAGCTGATACTGAAACGAAGATTAAAAATAGTAGTGCTGTAAAAAAATGTTTAATAGTATGCATGGTTTATTTGAAGAAAGTAATGTTAAATTGAATACAAGAAATACCGACGGTTGCTGTAAATACAGCAAGCAGTAATTAGATAATGCTTATGTAAATTAGAGGTCAAGGAGAAAATTAGGGACGCAAATATAAACTATTGTATATTTAAATTAAAAGGCATTCTCATTTGGAATCCTTGTGACTTAACAGCCGTTTGTAAGGTTTTGTAATAGTTGTAAAAAACACCCAAATCATTCGACATTTTTGTTTCCATCATCGCGTTTGCTTTTCCTCCAAATAATTTTTTGAATGGATCGTCTTGTTTTGGAAAGCTTGAAACAGAATATGTTTTTGTTTTAGACATGTAGGCTGCAATCTTAATGGCATCATTGATACCACCGTAGCTATCAATTAATTTTCTTGACAAAGCGTCATTGGCGGTCCATACTCTACCTTGTGCAAGTGCTTCCACTGCAATGCTATCGAGGCCGCGACCAGTTTCAACAACACCTGTAAAATCATCATAGATTCTGTTCACCATATTTTGAAGGTACATTCTATCAACTTCTGAAAGTGGCTTATCTACGCGACCGAAATCTGAGTACTGACCAGTTTTAACACTTTCGAAAGTAAGGCCCATTTTATCATTGAGCAAGGATTGCATGTTCGGGAATAAACCAAAAACACCAATGGAGCCAGTGATTGTATTTGGCATTGCAATAATTGAGTCGGCCATGGCGCTAATATAATAACCACCACTAGCAGCTACATCATTCATAGAGACTACAACTGGTTTAATGCCTTTGCAAAGTTTTATTTCACGCATGATGATATCACTTGCTAAAGAACTTCCACCTGGAGAATTAACTCTTAAAACAATCGCTTTAATGTGTTTGTCTTCACGCGCATTGGCAATAGATTTAGAAAGTGTAACTGAGCCGATGGTTTGATCGTCGCCTTCGCCTTCCATGATTTCACCAACAGCATAGATGACAGCGATTTTATCGCCACCTTTTTCTTCTTCTTCATTCATATTACCAGCATATTGTCCAGCTTTAACAATGGGCAATTCTTCTTTTTCTTTTAAGCCTAGTTTTTTTCTAAAGCTCTTAAGTACTTCATCACTATATACAGTGCGGTCGATTAATCCAAAGGCAACGGCTTGGGCTGGAGTTTGAATACTAAAGTCATTAAAAGATTTTCTAAGTACGCTTGTATCAATTTTACGGCTAGTGCTTACAGCATTGATAAAGGTTGAATAAATATTGTTGAGGTAAACGCCAATTTGTTCTCTGTTTTCAGGACTTAAATCATTTCTCGAAAAAGTTTCAACTGCACCTTTGTAGGCACCTACTTTTATCACCTGCATTTCTACCCCTAATTTATCAAGTGCGCCTTTATAAAACATAAGGTTTGCAGATAAGCCATTCAACAATACACTACCAGCTTTCTCAATAAAAATTGAATCAGCTACACTTGCTAAATAATAATTTTTTTCGTCGTAATAAGGGGCATAGGCATAAATAAACTTACCTGTTTTTTTAAACTTATCTAAAGCATTTCTAATTTCTAAAGAGGTTGCATAGCCTGTATTATTTAAGTTTGTTTTTAGATATATTCCTTTGATTTTTGGATCCGCACTAGCATTATCAATAATGGTTAAAATGTCATTCAAACCCAACAATGCATCTTGCTCATCGCTTAAGAAAATGTTCATGAAACTCTGTGGTGTTCTTTCAGGAACATCGTAATTGATGTTGAGTTCAATAACAGAATTATTTTTTAGGGTAATGCCTTTTTTACCAGATGAACTTGCTAAGCCAAGGATGGTAAAGAACATTAAAAGGCCTAAAAAAATAAAGGTGATAAACACACCAACTATTGTAGCCAAAGTATATTTTAAAAACTGCTTCATATTATCTGCTGTAATGAGGACCACAAAGTAAGTCGATATATTACTTAGTCATGTGGTTTTTCGATAAATGGCGAAATGTAGGGATTAAATCACTTTTTTTCGCCATAAGCCATAAAAAGTTTAGTTTTGCAGTCATGATTTTAAGTGAATTAACAGCAATTAGCCCTATTGATGGGCGCTATAGAAGTAAAACCAAAAACATTGCAACCTATTTTTCGGAATGGGGGTTGATTTATTATAGAATTAAAATCGAAATTGAGTATCTGATATTTTTGAATTCACAAGGTTTAGAAAGTTTTAATCAAAAATTTAGCGAGGCAGAGGTTGCAAGTTTAAGAACCATTTATACGAATTTTAGCGAAGCGGATGCCTTGAAGATTAAAGAGATTGAAAAAACAACAAACCACGATGTAAAGGCAGTTGAGTATTTTATCAAAGAGCAATTGGAGCAACTTAATTTAGGCACATCAAAGGAGTGGGTGCATTTTGGTTTAACGAGTCAAGATATTAATAACACCGCTATTCCATTGAGTTTAAAAGATGCCATTCAAGTGGTAATATTGCCCGATTTAGAGGCTGTGAGAGATGCAATTGAGAAATTGGCCATTGAATTTAAGGACATTCCAATGTTGGCTAAGACCCATGGTCAAGCCGCTAGCCCTACACGTTTAGGCAAAGAACTCATGGTGTTTGTAAGCCGAATCAATGAACAAATAAAGCAGTTAAATAATGTGCCATATGCCGCTAAATTTGGTGGTGCAACTGGTAATTTCAATGCACATCATGTAGCCTTCCCAGAAATTAATTGGCAACAATTTGGACATCAGTTTGTGAATGAGGTATTGGGCTTGTACAGAAGTTTTCCTACCACACAAATTGAACACTACGATCATCTAGCAGCGCTTTGCGATTGCTTTAAAAGAATCAATACCATCTTGATTGATTTGAGCAGAGACATTTGGCAGTATATCTCTATGGATTATTTCAAACAAAAATTAAAGGAGGGAGAAATTGGTAGCAGTGCGATGCCTCACAAAGTGAATCCTATTGATTTTGAAAATGCCGAGGGCAATTTGGGTATTGCCAATGCTATGTTCGAACATTTGTCGGCCAAGTTGCCAATTTCAAGATTACAACGAGATTTAACAGACTCGACCGTATTAAGGAATTTGGGCAATCCGTTTGCACATAATTTAATTGCCTACAGCAGTCTGCAAAAGGGGCTTGGTAAATTAATTCTCAATGAGGCCGCTATCAATAAGGATTTAAATAATAATTGGGCGGTAGTAGCGGAAGCTATTCAAACGATTTTGAGAACCACTAATTATCCCAATCCCTATGAAGCACTTAAGGGACTTACCCGCACCAACACACATATCGGTGAAAAAGAAATTGCTGAATTCATCGATACATTATCAGTAAGTGATCAATTGAAATCAAGATTAAAGGCCATTACACCAAGCAATTACACTGGAATTTAATCATTTGATTGCACGTCTATAACAATTCCTTAACATTATTAATTAACCTTTGCACTATGTTCGGATTAGAAACCTCGTTAGCAGTATTATTTATTTTATGTGTTTTAACAGTATGCATATTTGAGTTTGCCAATGGATTCCATGATACAGCCAATGCTGTTGCTACTGTTATTTATACGGGTTCTTTAAAACCTACCTATGCAGTTGTTTGGTCGGGCCTTTTGAATTTTGCCGGCTTAATGTACAGCAGTGTTATTGGCTATAAAGTTGCGATGGGGATTATTAATCTCTTGCCGCTTTCAGACATGGTAATGCTCACAACGGGCGAGAGTGTTAGTTTAGTATTGGGTATGATGTTATCTGGCATTTTATGGAATTTAGGGACATGGTATTTTGGTATTCCGTGTAGTAGTTCGCACACCATGATTGGTTCAATCTTAGGTGTGGGTATAGTGTTTTTTTACTTACATGGTGGCGATGGTGTGAATTGGAGTAAAGCCACTGAGATTGGACTTTCACTTTTAATTTCACCTTTGTTTGGTTTCTCGCTCACCATTCTGCTCATGTACATTTTAAGGCGCGTTGTTAAGGAGAGAAAAAATATATTTAAAGAACCTGAGGCAGGCAACAGACCCCCAACATGGATAAGAGCCATCTTAATAAGCACTTGTTCTTTGGTTAGTTTTTTCCATGGTAGTAACGATGGGCAAAAGGGAATTGGTTTAATGCTAATCATCTTAATTACTTTTATGCCTTTGCGTTTTGCACTAAAAGAAAATTTTGACGTAGACCAATCATTGGCCTCATTAACAAAAATTGAAGCAGCCCTTACTAAAGAATACAAAGCAGACCTATTAATAAAAACGAGAGAGGTTAGGGTAGCATTGGAGAATTTTAAAGCAGCAAAAATGAGCTCCACTATTTCTGAGAAGGATAATAAATTAACGACCATTAACGTACGAACGCAGTATAGCAAAATCATAAAACGTTTGGATGCTGATTTGGAGAATAAAAGCTTTACTGAGAATCCCGAAAACGCTAAAATAATTAAAGCGGAACTTGAACATTTCAGAACTTCGACAGAAACTGTGCCATGGTGGGTAACCATTATGATTGCCTTGTGTTTAGGTATGGGCACCATGATCGGTTGGAAACGCATTGCTGTGACCATTGGCGAAAAAATCGGAAAGCGTCATATGACCTATGCCGAAGGTGCAACTGCTGAATTAACGGCTGCTGCAACCATTGGTGTAAGTACTGCATTTGGTTTACCAGTTTCAACTACCCACGTGTTATCTTCGGGAGTAGCGGGCGCCATGACAGCGAGTAAAGGTGTAAAAAATTTACAACCTGATACCATTAAAAGCATTGCAATAGCTTGGGTGTTAACCCTGCCTGTAACAATTGTTTTATCAGGTTTGATTTACTATATTTTACAATTCTTTATTAAGTAATCAGTACATAATATTTGAAAACACCTCCTGAAAAGGGGGTGTTTTTTTTTGTCTAGTATAGTTGGTTCTCAATGGTTTTATAATCTTCGCGTTTTAATTGAAAAGTAAGTTGGTAAGGCTTGTTTCGATTTAAACAGCTGTATTACAATCATCCCAAATATTCGTGTAAATTTGAAGCAAAATAAACCGTTTAATGAGTCAGCATACAATCTTGAAATCATTTTATTTTGCATTGAAAGGTGTTAAATTAGCACTGTCTGAAAGAAATTTTAGGTTGCATTTAATTTCAACTGCTTTGGTAGTTGTGCTAGGCTTTATTGTGCATCTTTCAAACGCTGAATGGATAATTGTACTGTTGTGCATAGGTTTGGTTTTAAGTATGGAGTTAGTCAATACCGCTATAGAGGAAATTGTTAACTTTATTTCGCCTGAGTACCATTTGAAAGCTGGGAGAATTAAAGATTTGGCCGCTGCGGCCGTATTGGTAGCAAGTATTGCAGTGTTTATTATAGCCCTTATTATTTTTATTCCTCACCTCTCTATACTATTATAAGTTGTTGCAATTCACAAACTTTAAAATATTAATTACCTTTGTACTATGAAAATTGAACAGATATATACAGGTTGTTTGGCACAAGGTGCCTATTTCATTTCTAGTAATGGAGAAGCGGTAGTAATTGATCCATTAAGAGATCCCCAACCCTATATTGACAAAGCAAAAGCGGATAACGTTACCATTAAATATATTTTTGAAACGCACTTTCATGCAGATTTTGTGAGTGGTCATGTTGATTTAGCAAAGAAAACAGGTGCAACCATCGTATTCGGTCCGAATGCCAATCCAAGCTATGAAGCCAAAATTGCTACAGATGGCGAAGTAATAAAATTAGGCAATGTAAGTTTTAAGGTGTTGCACACGCCTGGTCATACCATGGAAAGTACTTGTTATTTATTGATGGACGATAACAATCTACCACACAGTATATATACGGGTGATACTTTGTTCATAGGCGATGTTGGTCGCCCCGATTTAGCGCAAAAAAATGGCGAGTTGACTACCGAAGATTTAGCCGGTTATTTATTTGATTCTCTAAGAAACAAGGTAATGCCTTTGCCA
>CANFUB010000018.1 GCA_947450015.1 Bacteroidota bacterium
ACCCGTTTGTCTTTTTTGATGATTTTGCCATCTTTTAAATCGATTAACTGAAAGCCAACAAATTGTTTAATACTATCGATTTTGGTTTTGTCAATTGTTTTGTTGCTTAAAGGTCCGAAGCCCCAAAGATTGACCAATGGAAATACGGTTGGGTCGAAAGCACCATCTGTATTTTTCCATACTTCTTTGGCCTTATTAAAGCATGTAATAAAGTAATCATCGAGTACAACATTTTTTTGGTTGTTATTGATCTTAGAAATAATGGAGTTGGGGTTGTAGGTAGAAACCGATAAATCAAAATTATGTAAGATGGTTTCTATTTCAGGTTGAAAGTCGCGCTCGAGTGTGTCGACATAAGTAATATGATAAGTGGTGCCTTGGGTGTAGCCCTCGATACGAACGGTGCTGTCTTGGCCCCATAAACTAGGCGAGTAGAGTATGAATGTGCTTAATAAAAGATGAGCTATTAACCGAAAGGGCGACATGATGAAGCGCAAATTTAAGGTAAACGCAATCCAAAAAATAGTTCATTCAGAAAGGTGGAGTTCCTTTATTTTTTTGTAACCGCTAGGCCAGCCATTTTCCAACTGCTTATACCACCCGCCAATTCATAAATTTCTTTGAATCCTAAGGTATTCATTTTTGCAACTGCAGCAGCGCTTCTACCGCCACTATGACAATAGATAAAAACGGGTTTAGATTTGTCTAATAGTAAAACTTGTGATTCAAAAGTAGTAGCATACCAATCGCAGTTAATGGCCTTTTCGATATGACCATCATTGAATTCAGCCGGTGTGCGAATGTCTAATAGCGGTGCATTGGGAAGGGTTTTAATTTTTTCTGCAAAAACCTTTGCGTCCATTTTAAAAGCATTGGATGTATTTTGAGCTAATAGAAAGCTCGAAACGATGAATGCAAATATTATTAGGGTTATTGTTGTTTTTTTCAAAATGATATTATTTATGACAACAAAGATATCAGTGAAGATAATTACTGACAGTTACTTTTGTTACATTAAATTTATTTTTGAAATCGTTTTTAATTAGTTTAACCAAGGAGTCTGCCCTGTGGCAGAGTCCGTCCAAAGCTGCGGACACGCCACATGTTAATCAGAAGCATTAATATGGCAAAGTATTCGTATAAAGACCGTCCTGTGGCAGAGTCCGCACAAAGCTGCGGACACGCCACAGGACAACAAAAACTAAAAATCCCGCTTTAGGCGGGATTTGAGTTTTTGTTGTAGTCTCGAGCAGAATCGAACTGCTATCAAATGTTTAGGAAACATCTATTCTATCCGTTGAACTACGAGACCAATTTTTGATGTTTTAAGAAACATGCATTCTTATCATTTGACTAAAGGAACTAGAAAACAGCTGCGAAGATAATAAAGTTAAAGAAGAATTTGGAGGCAAATCCACTAAATACGTCAGCATAATATAGTGCTTAATTAACAATTTTCAAAACGTGAACTTTCCTTTTTTTGTCATATATTCGTTTTACTAAAATTGTTTTTATTATGTTACGTTCTGTTTTTACCATTATTAATTTGTTTTTTGTTCTTATTATTTATTCTCAGTCAACACCTATTCAACCAAGTCAAATAGGTGCTTCTAATCTTTCATCGCAGCCTGAATTTAACAGTGAAAATGCGATTAAATTAAACCTCAGTACCAGTAGTTATTTTTATGATGCTGGTGAGCCAATTCTTTGTAATTTAATGATAGTTGATGCAGAAACGCTTCAGCCCATTTATTATTCTTTAACTTCTAAAATATCTATGCTTAATAGTAGAGGTGAAAAAGTATTTGAAAGAACTTTTGAGTCTAGTCAGGGTATTCTCAATGTTAGGATTGATACTGCTTATTTTCGAAAGGGGGGTGAGTATACTATCCTTGCAGAAAGTGGTTTGGGTAATAAAAAAGTAAAAGCCCAAAGACATGTAATCATTCAAGAAACCATTCGTGCCGATATGTATTTTGATGTCAAAACTCAAAAGGAACAATATGTTCCAGAAGATACTATTAATATGACAATAGCATTGACAAATAAGTATGGTACCAAGCTCAAGTATTATCATTTATTGATCATAGAAATTTATGATGATTTACGAATGGATACCATAGAATTATTTTCTAACAATCAAGTTTATTCAAATTTTAAGCGAATTATAAATAAAAATTATAAATTAAATAATCTAGCGTATCAAATCAAAGTATTGGTTGACGGTGATTGGCAAAGCCATTTCGAGCGTATACAACTTAATTCGGGCCAATTGGTGGTTAAAACATTTTTTGAGAATGGCTACTATAAAGTTGGAAAAAAAAATGCTGTAGTGCTTATTTCAACAAATTCCTTCGGTGAATTAGTGAAGGCAAAATTTACTGCATTAAATCTTAAAACGATGGATAGTTTTGAAATTCTTTGTAACGATTATGGTATAGGAAGGTTTGTTTTACCTATTGGTGATTCAATTCAAGATTATATTTTATTTTCAAATCAAGATAGGAAGCGATTTAATCATTTGTTTTCACAACAAGAAAGTTGTATTAAGCTAAGTATTTCTAATAAAAACGAGCAGTCTATTAGATTTGATATAAGTTCTGAATTGGTTCAAATAGGGCGATTGGTATGCCACATAAGAGGTAGCGTTATTTGTGATACCTTGCTAAAATTGAGTCCAATGAATCAAACCATAACATTGCTAACGAAGGCGCAAGCACCAGGTATATTGCAGGCAGTTGTGTTGAATTCAAATAATGAAGTTTTGGCCCAAAAATTATCTGTCATCAATCGGCACAAGCATTTAAAGTTTGAAGCAAAAGTCGATGAAACAACGAATGCAAATGGCGACAGAATACTTAAACTAAAGGTAAAAGATGAAGAAAATAAACCTGTTTTAGGCATATTTAATATATCAATTACCGATCAACAAAATAACTTAATTATTGAGGATAAGCAGTCGAGAATCATGGAAAATTTATTGTACGAAAGCGACCTGCATTATCCAGTGGCAGATATTGGAAAATTATGGAAGTGTAGGGTTATAAATAACGATAGTTTAATTGATTTGTTCCTAAATGGATGTGAACTTAATGAAATGTATTTACCTAAAATTATAAACAAAAAGGGTATAGCATTACAGTACTTTTATCAGCTAATTTTACAAAGAAGAGATTTACAAAATGACATTTCATTGAATTCGGCAGTAAAAAAAGTTGTAATAATTTCGAAAAGGGGACGCTATAAAACAACTTTAAATAATAGAAATGAAATATTCATACCAGTAGATTCAATTGAGTTCCCTTGTAGACTCGCTGTCTTTGGCAGGATTAAAGAAAAAATATACTTCGATGAAACCTATGTAAAACTAGTTTTCAAGGCAACTAATCAGGCTGGTTTTGCAAACTTAGGTAAAGATACTTTTACCACAATTGGAGGCTCTCTTTCAAAATTACAAAATCCATTATACGAAATATCAGCTAAGCCAATTATGGATGATGCTGATGATGAAAGATCATATACCCGAACCTCAAGTTGTTGCAGGGTCGTAACAAGAAGTGCGCTTGTACAAACTGGATTAAAAGGGTTTTCTGCTCTGGCTGGATTAAGTTCCGGTATAACTACCACAAGCAGTGGACTAAGTGGTAGAGGCAGTCGCACGGATGGAACAGCCATATACATAGATGGTGTGCGTGTTATTTCGCCAAGTGATGTTCCTAATTCTTCCGAAAATTATTTGCCATACCAAAGCATGGGTTATGGCGGAAGCGGTAGTTCTCAATATGTATATTCGTATCCCTATTCTTATTACCGTTCAAATTATAGTTCTACCAATCAATATTCAATAAAAAAGTATAGACCTAATGGAAGTAGTCTTTTTGATTTCCCCCAATATACTTATCAGTATAATTCACAAAAAGTAAAAGATAAAATTACAACTTATTTTTGGCAAACAGGCATTCAAACTAACGCAATTGGTGAATATTCATGTTATGTCAAAGTACCTGAAAAAACCATGGTTTATCATTTATGCATTGAAGGTATTAGCAAAAAAAGTAATTGCGCTGAATTTGATACTTCATTTGCATTGCAAACCCCCATATTTATGTCTGTAAAAGCGCCAAGAAGGATATCGAGTAAAGATACAGTTGATATCGTATGCACCATTTATAATAATACAAAAATGTACAAATCACTAAGGATGGATGCGGACTTAACCTATGATCGGAAGTTGGAAAAATTTCAGTTAAATCCTGGAGAATTCAAAAATATTGTGTTTCGTTTTTCTTCTATGAGTAACTCAGAATTAAGTTTCAAACTATATGAAAATTACACAAATCTATTGGTTCATGCGATCGATAAGCCAATATTGGTAGAGGATAATTTAATTAAGGTTCAAAATTTAAACAACCTTGATAATCATAAGGAACAAATTTTTGATGTGTCGGAAAAGGCTTCTAAATTTAATGCAATTGTTACTGTTTATAAAAATCAAGCAGATCATTTATTTGATAAGATGGTGCGTATTTTGCGCGAGCCGAACGGTTGTTTCGAGCAAGTTTCTTCGAGTAATTATCCAAATATTTTAGCTTACAAGTTCTTGCAAAATCACGCTACAGAAGATTATTCGCAAGGACAATTTGAAGTTCAAAGAGGGTATTTATTAAGTGGGTATCGCAAGTTAGTAAATTATGAAACGAAGGAAGGTGGGTTTAGTTGGTATGGTGATGGAAAGGGCAACGAAGCTTTGACAGCGATGGGTTTATTGCAATTCAAAAAATTGGGTAGTTGTGGCATTGCAATAGATAGTGCACTCGTAACGCGAAGTATCAATTGGCTTTATAAATCAAGAAATGGGAAAGGCGTTTTTATTCAATCGAGTGGTAGATATGGATTTGCAAATACTTCTCAAAGTGTTGCTCATGCTTATGTTACTTATGTTTTAAGTGAAATTGGGGAGACTAATTTGAACGCAAGTATTGAACAAATCAATCAACAACTCAATGTGAATTCGAATTTTTATAATGAGGCCTTATTATTTGCCATTTATTTAAAGCAGAATGAATTTGAAAAAGCTAATTTGTTATATGAAAAAATATCAAAAAAGAGTAATTTGTTAATGCAGGAAACCACCTCAAAAACGGTGATAAGTACAATCGTGAATTCAAGTTATAAGGCAGCATTGAATGAAAGTTTATGTATAATCGCAAATAGTATTTTTGCATCAAAACAAAAAAAATACATGTCATTGGCAAATAGTATTGGAGCCTATATTCAAGCCCAAGATTTCTATTCTCTAGGTAATATGCAAACTGAGGCCATGGCTTTAGAAACAATGAATCATTTTAATGGTAATATACAACTATCAAAACTTACCAAATTGAATTTGCGAATCAATGAACAACTTGTAGAATTTGATATTTTAGGATTGGGTAATAAAGTTATCAATCTAAATAATTATGTAAAGAAGGGGAAAAATAATATTAGACTTTTAGGAGATTCGTTGGGCAGTGTTCATACAGAACTCGAAGTATGTAATTTTTTTAAAACGGCTTTGCCTGTGTCTACTGATGAGGATTTAAAATTGAAGGTGAATTATACAAGTAATAAAGTTAAGCTCGGAGATATCGTTAACTTTAAGATAGAAATTACAAATACTAGCAATGCCATTTTGCCTCAAACGATTGCAATAGTGCCATTGCCAGGAGGTGTTAATATTTTAACATCTGAACTTTTAAATCTTAAAAAGCAAGGGTATTTTGACTATTTCGAAGTAGTTGATGGTAAAATTATTTTATATTTTGAGGAAATTAATAGTTTGCAAAAAATCAATTTCAATTTGCCCTTAATATGTGAGTTGAAAGGGCAATTTGAAACAAGTGCTAGCGTCATATATAAATATTATAGAGCACAACAAAAGTCCTATTGCAAATCAGATAAATTGATAATAGAATAGTGCTAAAAAATATTTTTAAAGTGGTTGAATTTTCAGCCACTTTTTTTATTTCAAATTAATATCGTAATATTGCAATATATAAATATAATAATGGGCGCTTCTAAAACAGATCATTTTACAAAAAAACAAAACGAATTGGCCAGTCAATTGAAGGCCATGGCGCACCCTGCACGCATTGCGATTATTGAGTTTTTGTTAAAAACAGAAGGGTGTATTTGCAGCGATATTGTGAATGAACTGCCATTGGCCCAGCCCACCGTTTCTCAGCATTTAAAGGAATTGAAAAATGCTGGCATCATTAAAGGCAATATTGAAGGCAATGCTATTTGTTATTGTTTGGAAGAAAAATCTATTGCCAATATACAAGCCTATTTTGGACTATTGTCCAATAAAATCATTAAACAAAAATCAAAAGTAGAATGCTGCTAATCCAATTAAACTTTAAATAAATAATTATATGAAACTTTCTGAAATCAAATCAACCCTCGCAACAGCAGAAGCTGTTAATTTTATACTTGAAAATGGCACAAAAGTACCGGATCATTTTCATGTCACAGAAGTAGGTGTTATTACCAAACATTTTATCGATTGTGGCGGCACAGTTAGAGACGAAAAGGTAGCCAATTTTCAATTGTGGAATGCCAATGATACAGACCACCGTTTGAAGCCACAAAAACTATTGAATATTATTGCGCTTTCTGAAAAGGTGTTGGGCATCGATGACTTGGAGGTTGAGGTAGAATACCAAGCGGATACGATTGGTAAATACGGTTTGCGTTTTAATGGACAAGATTTTGTGCTCACTAATAAACAAACCGATTGTTTGGCTTCTGATAGTTGTGGTATACCAGCTGAAAAGCGCAAAATAAAATTGGTTGAATTAACCCCAGAGGCAAATTGCTGCACACCAGGAGGAGGCTGTTGTTAAATATGTCGGTAAACAATTGTGCCCCAGTGGCCGAACGCAAACGTTTAGGCTTTATTGATAGATACTTAACAGTATGGATTTTTTCGGCCATGTTGTTAGGCGTTGGCATTGGTTATTTTATACCATCTACTTCAGGTTTTATCGATAGTCTATCGAGTGGTACTACAAATATTCCCTTAGCTATTGGTTTAATTCTGATGATGTATCCGCCATTGGCAAAAGTGCGCTATGAGAAGATTCCTCAAATTTTTAAGAACTTCAAATTGGTGTTGATGTCTATTGTTATTACTTGGATAATTGCCCCATTTTTTATGTTTTTATTGGCCTACTTATTCTTGCAAGCTTATCCCCATTATTTTACTGGACTAATATTAATAGGGATAGCACCATGCATTGCCATGGTGATTGTTTGGAATGAATTGGCTGGTGGCAATAGAGAGTATATTGCTGGACTCATTGGTTTAAATAGCGTTTTGCAAGTTTTGCTATATTCTGGCTATGCGTTTTTTTATTTAACCGTTATGCCCCAAATCTTTGGCATGAAAGGATTTGAAATTTCAATTACGATTGCCCAAATTGCTAAGTCTGTATTTATTTATTTGGGCGTTCCATTTTTAGCAGGGATAATAAGTCGTTATACATTAATTAGAATAAAGGGTGAGGAATGGTATCAGAAAATATTTATTCCCACTATTTCACCCATTACATTGATAGCATTGTTGTTCACCATTATTGTAATGTTTAGTTTAAAAGGGCAACTGATTGTCCAAATTCCGTTTGATGTTGTAAGGGTGGCCATTCCTTTGGTCATTTATTTTGCGGTGATGTTTGTGATTACTTTTTTCATTTCAAAAAAATTAGGGGCCGATTATTCTACCAACGTAGCCTTATCATTTACGGCTACAGGTAATAATTTTGAATTGGCCATAGCTGTGGCCATAGGCATCTTTGGCATCAATAGTGGAGAAGCCTTTGCAGGTGTTATTGGTCCATTGGTAGAGGTACCTGCTCTAATTGGATTAGTAAATGTTGCATTTTGGTTCAGAAGAAAATACTATAAAACACAAAATTAAAGTGTAATACAAGTAACAAACGGTATGACAAGAATAGCTCTATTTAGCGATGTGCATGCGAATCTTCCCGCACTTGAGGCCATGTTTCAGAATATGGAAATCACGAAGCCAGATGCCATCTATTGCCTTGGCGATTTGGTGGGATACAATATTTGGCCCAACGAAGTGATCAATGAAATTAGAAAAAGAGGAATACCCACCATTGCAGGGAATTATGATTTTGGTGTAGGCAGAAACTCGGATGATTGTGGCTGTGCCTATAAGACCGAAGAGGACAAAGCCATGGGGGCACAATCCATTGCCTATAGCAATCAATTGATTAATGATAAGGAGCGCGCTTATTTAAGAACCTTGCCAGCCCATTTGCAATTAGAATATCAATTGAACGACGATCAGTTGTTCGTATTGATGGTGCATGGGAGTCCGCGAAAAATTAACGAGTATTTATTCGAAGACAGGGAAGAGAAAAGTATGTTACGTATTATGGAAACGGTGAATGCCGACCTTATGTTTTGCGGTCATACACACAAACCCTACCACCGTATTTTTGAATATGATTTAGATGGAAAAAAAGCCTTCAGACATGCTATCAATATTGGTTCAGTAGGTAAGCCGAAAGATGGAGATAAGCGAGGTTGTTATGTGCTTTTAACCATTAAAGAAAACAGTAATAAATTCGCAAGAGAAAGTATACAAATTGAATTTATAAGATTCGAATATGAAATAGAAAAAGCAGCAAAGGCTGTGGAAGATAGTCCACTGCCAAATGCCTATGCTGAGATGTTAAGAAAAGCGTATTAAAATTATATGAATAACGTAGAAAGAAAAGACCATTGGGAGAACATCTATAAAACCAAAGGTCATCAAGAAGTGAGTTGGTATCAAAATGTACCATCGACTTCTTTAGCATTTTTTAAGGAATTTGCAGTTCCCTTAGATGCCAACATTATTGATATTGGTGGAGGTGATAGTTTTTTGGTAGACTACTTATTGGAAATGGGCTACCAGCATGTATCTGTTTTAGACATTTCTGAAGCTGCCATTAATAAGGCGAAAATTCGTTTAGGAGATAAAGCACTTTTTGTAAAATGGATTGTGGCCGATATTAGTTCTTTTAAACCAACTGAAACCTACGATTTTTGGCACGATAGGGCGGCCTTTCATTTTCTTACGAATGAAGATGAAATTTACCTCTATTTGGCTACGGCTAAAAGTCATATTGCAAAAGACGGTCTATTCGTTTTGGGTACTTTTTCAGAAAACGGTCCAACGAAATGCAGTGGTATTGAAATCAAACAGTATTCAGAAGAAAGCATGTCAGAAAAAATGGGCAAGTATTTCAAAAAAATTAAATGCTTAGCCGTAGATCATATGACGCCTTTTAACACGCTTCAAAATTTTGTATTTTGTAGCTTTAAAAATAACCTATAGATATTACTTATTAAATTTATAATATTTATAGATATTAGTTTTGGGCTAGTTATTATGTAACTATTTACAGGAACTATGTAAATTTAATGGCGAGTTTAATTTCATATTTGTGGATTAACAAACAAAAGTATGAATCAAATAGTCTTAGAGAATGCAAAAGAACCCAATTCTGGTAAAGAGGGCAGTTTAAGAACCAACGAGGATTTTAACAACAAACAACCAAATTTGAACGACCCCAACGAAGTGAAAGGTCGGCCGATATTATCTTACTCAAAGGTTAAAAAAACAAGGTCAAATAAAAAACCTTAAGCACCAGTATTTTAACATAATTGGTATCTCTAAATTCACATTAAATTTTATTATAATTAAGATAAGCATAGTCATTTTTTAATATTGATATAGGTTTTGCGAAACACTGCAAGTAGAGTTTTGTGCATTCAACCAATCATATTATAATGAAATCAAAATCAACTTTAAAACTTGTCTTATCGCTCTTTTTTGCAGCGATACTCAACAAGCATGTCAATGCGCAAATTACACTCCTGCAAGACTACAAGAACAATTATTCAGCGCCCATTGGCACCTTCCAGAATATTAAGTTCAGAGAAGGTGGTTTTTCTGCAATGTATCCAATTCCAAATACAAATGGTAAAGAGTTTTGGGTAATCTCTGATCGTGGTATGAATGTAGATGCAGCGAATGCAAATCCTGCACTTTGCAAACCTACGTATGACAAGATATTTGGATTCCCAAATTATGCGCCTAAAATTTTTAGAATTAAAGTGAACGGTGACTCTGTTCAAATTTTAAGAACCATTCCTATTAGACGTCCAAGTGGTACAACTGCAACCGGTATAATGAATCCAACAGGATTTGGAAGTACTGCTGCCGAAGTGGCCTCTACGGATACAGTTTTGAATTGTGCTAATTTTAATCTTAAAACTGCACCAAAAGATATTTGGGGTTTAGATTGCGAGGGCATAGTGGTAGATAAAGATGGTAATTTTTGGTTAAGTGAAGAAGGTGGACCAACCATTTGGAAAGTAGATCCAAGTGGAATAGTAATGAAAAGATACACACCTTATGCAAATAAAGTAGGTGCACAATCGATCGATGTTTTAATCGATACTTGTTTTGCTTATAGAAAAAATAACCGCGGTTTTGAAGGCCTTTCAATAGCCCCAAATGGTAAAATTTATGCCATGATTCAAAGTCCATTGTTATATCCAAATGTTACAATAGGCGAAGGCACTAGAATTCATAGAATGCTAGAAATTGATCCTTCTACCAATGCTACCAAAATGTATGTATACTTAAATGATGGTATCATTGGTGCAAGTGGCGCTAATCAAATCAGATTAAGAGATTGGAAAATTGGTGATATGGCTGCTATCAATGATAGCACATTCTTAGTAATAGAACATGCTGTTAGAGGAACCAGTGATAGAAAAAATATTTACAGCATTAGTATTAATGGTGCAACAGCAGTTAATTCCGGTTTATACAGTAGTAAAACACTAGAAGCTTTGGTAGATTCAACTGGTTTGGCAGCTAATGGTATTAAACCAGTTAAGAAAAAATTATTCATGGACATGTTAGCCAAAGGATGGCCAACTGCATTAGATAAACCAGAAGGTTTAGCAATTGTTAATGATAGTACAATTGCAATTTGTAATGACAATGATTTTCAACAAGTATCCTTACCACAAGATGGTATCGCAGTAGCTACAAGTAACCTTTGCCATGTATTGGTTTATGGTTTAAAAGGCAGCAATAAATTAAGCAATTATAAGGTAGGTACTTTTAGTCCACTTACACAATCTGGACCTAGCACATCACAATCTCCTTATTTAGGGCCATTGATTCCAGAATTAAAAGCCACTGCTATTTTGAGTGTTGGTGATTCTATCAGCGGCTATAAAATGTGTGGTATTCCTGATGGTTTAGGTGCATATGATAACAATGATGGAACCTTTACACTTTTAATGAATCATGAATTTGGCAATACTGTTGGTATCGCAAGAGCCCATGGTTCTAAAGGTGCATTTGTTTCAAAATGGGTGATTAATAAAGCCGATTTAAAAGTATTAAGCGGTAGCGATTTAATTAAGAATGTAAACCTATGGGATACTGCTTCTAAATCTTATAAAACTTATAACCTTTCAAACCCTTCAACACTTGCGGCTTTTGGTCGCTTTTGTTCAGCAGATTTGCCTCCAGTATCAGCTTTCTTTAACAGTTCAAATGGTTTAGGAACGAAAGAAAGAATCTTTATGAATGGTGAAGAAATTAATGATGAGAGCAGAGCCATGGCACATATTGCTACTGGTACAAACGCTGGTACTTCTTATGAATTACCTGCATTGGGTAAAGCTGCTTGGGAAAATGCTGTTGCCAATCCTGCTACTGGTGATAAAACTTTAGTAGCATTAACAAATGATGGTACTGATGGTCAAGTATATTTCTACATCGGCACCAAAACCAATACTGGAACTGAAATTGAAAAAGCTGGTTTAACCAAAGGTAGACCTTGGGGTGTCTCTGTATCAGGTTTTGCAGCAGAGAGAACAAGCACAACATCTAATATCGCTATTCCTACGCCAGGCACACGTTTTAGCATGGTTGATTTGGGTTCGGTTGAAAACATGACCGGTGTTGCGTTTAACACTAAAAGTAATACATTAGGAGTAACTAAATTCTCAAGACCAGAAGATGGAGCTTGGGATCCTAACCACCCTGAAGATTTTTATTTTGTAACTACCGATCAAATAGATCAAGTAAAAGATGGTGTTGGTACTCAAATTGGAAGAAGCCGTTTATGGCGTTTGCGTTTTGATGATATTACCAAACCAGAGTTGGGTGGAACTGTTGAAGCAGTTTTGGATGGTAGCGAAGGTCAAGTGATGTTAGATAATATTGCAATCGATAAATTCGGTCATATTTTATGTCAAGAGGATGTTGGAAACTCAGCACATAATGGAAAATTATGGCAGTATACCATTGCTACTGATCAATTAAAAATGATTGCCAAGCATGATGTTTCAAGATTTGGAGATATTGGTGTTTCAGTAACTGCGCCATTTAATCAAGATGAAGAATCATCAGGTATCATTGATATGCAAGATATTTTAGGTGCTGGTATGTTCTTAACTTCAGATCAAGCACATTATGCGACTACAACTGAATTGGTTGAAGGCGGACAGTTAATGGCCATTTTTAATCCTGAAACGTATAATAGTTTTAAAGGTGCTGGTCCTAGCACTGCACAAATACCATATGTTGAACCGGTTGCTACAGGTGTAAAAACCACCTCTATTTTAAGTGTTGGTGATTCAATCAGTGGCTATAAAATGGTTGGTATTCCTGATGGATTAGGCGCATTTGATAATAAAAATGGAACCTTTACTTTGGTAATGAACCATGAACTTGGAAATACTGTAGGTATTGCACGTGCACACGGTTCAAAAGGTGCATTTGTATCAAAATGGGTAATCAATAAAGCTGATTTAAAAGTTTTAAGTGGTAGTGATTTAATGAAAAATGTAAACTTATGGGATACTGCTACAAAATCTTATAAATCTTACAATTCTTCTAACCCTTCTACCCTAACAGCATTTACACGTTTTTGTTCTGCTGATTTACCACCAGTATCTGCTTTCTATAACAGCTCAACTGGTTTAGGTACACAAGAAAGAATTTTTATGAATGGTGAAGAAGGTGGTGATGAGAGCAGAGCCATGGCGCATATCGTAACTGGTGCCAATGCTGGTACTTCTTATGAATTGCCTGCATTAGGAAAAGCAGCATGGGAGAATGCTTTAGCAAGTCCTGCTTCTGGCAATAAAACTGTTGTTGCACTAACCAATGATGGTACGGATGGTCAAGTTTATTTTTATATTGGCACTAAAACCAATACTGGTACCGACATTGAAAAAGCTGGTTTAACAAAAGGTAAACCTTGGGGTGTTTCTGTTACAGGTTTTGCTGCCGAAAGAACTTCTTCAACTTCTAATATCACTTTGCCTGATCCTGGTACAAGGTTTAGTTTAATTGATTTAGGTTCTGTGGAGAATATCTCAGGTGCAACCTTTAATACAAAAAGTAATACTGCTGGTGTTACTAAATTCTCTAGACCAGAAGATGGTGCTTGGGATCCTGCAAATCCAAATGATTTTTATTTCGTTACAACAGATCAAATTGATCAAGTAAAAGATGGCGTAGGAACACAAATAGGTCGTAGCCGTTTATGGAGACTTAGATTCGATGATATTACAAAACCTGAATTAGGTGGAACTGTTGAAGCCGTATTAGATGGTACCGAAGGTCAAGTAATGTTAGATAACATGACCATTGATAAATTTGGACATGTATTAATGCAAGAAGATGTTGGAAACTCAGTTCACAATGGTAAAATATGGCAGTACACTTTTGCTACTGATCAAATAAAAATAATTGCTAAACACGATGTAACTAAGTTTGGTGATGTAGGTATAGCTGCAACTACTCCATTTAACGTTGATGAAGAATCATCAGGCATCATTGATGCATCTGATATCTTGGGCGCTGGTATGTTCTTAATGGTTGATCAAGCGCATTATGCAATTCCTGGTGAATTGGCAGAGGGTGGACAATTGTTAACTTTGTTTAACCCTGAAACCTATAACAATGCCAATGGCGCGAATGTTAGCAGTTCTGCTACACCATATGTCTTACCTATCGCTGCTGGTGTTAAAACAAATGCTATTTTAACTGTAGGCGATGCTGTTAATAATTACAGAATGGTAGGTATTCCTGATGGATTAGGTGCTTACGACAACAACAATGGTACCTTTACTTTATTAATGAACCATGAATTAGGCAATACTGTTGGTATTGCTCGTGCACACGGATCAAAAGGCGCTTTTGTTTCAAAATGGGTCATCAATAAATCTGATTTGAAAGTTTTAAGTGGAAGCGATTTAATCAAAAATGTGAAACTTTGGAACGGCACTGGATACACAACTTATAATAGTTCAAATCCAACTACTTCTGCTGCATTCACGCGTTTTTGTTCAGCCGATTTACCACCATTATCAGCTTTCTTCAACTCAACAACTGGTTTAGGTACTAGCGAAAGACTCTTCATGAATGGCGAAGAGGGCAACGATGAGAGCAGAGCTTTTGCACATATTTCAACTGGTCCGAATGCTGGTACAACTTATGAATTACCTTTCCTTGGAAAAGCTGCTTGGGAAAATGCTGTTGCGAATCCTGCATCTGGTAACAAAACTGTTGTTGCATTAACCAACGATGGTACCGATGGTCAAGTATATTTCTACATTGGAACTAAAACCAATAGCGGTAATGAAGTAGATAAAGCTGGTTTAACTAATGGTCATCCATGGGGTGTTGTAGTTACTGGTTTTGCTGCAGAGCGCACAAGTTCAACATCAAATATTGCCTTGCCAACTGCTGGTACTAGATTTAGTTTAACCGATCTTGGTTCTGTAGAGAACATGACAGGTGCTGCATTTAATACTGCAAGTAATACTGCTGGTGTTACCAAATTCTCTAGACCAGAGGACGGAGCTTGGGATCCTTCTCATCCAAATGATTTCTATTTTGTTACAACAGATCAAATTGATCAAGTAAAAGATGGAGTAGGAACACAAATTGGTCGTAGCCGTTTATGGAGACTAAGATTCGATGATATTACAAAACCTGAGTTAGGCGGAACTGTAGAAGCTATGCTAGATGGTACAGAAGGTCAAGTAATGTTAGATAATATGACCATCGATAAATTCGGACATGTCCTTATGCAAGAAGATGTAGGAAACTCAGTTCACAACGGAAAATTGTGGCAGTACACAATTGCTACTGATCAATTAAAAATGATTGCTAAACACGATTCAAAACGTTTCGGTGATCTTTATGAGCCAGCAACTACACCTTTCAATGTTGATGAAGAATCATCAGGTATTTTAGATATGCAAGATATCTTGGGTGCAGGTATGTTCTTAATTGTCGACCAAGCGCATTATGCAATCGCAGGTGAATTAGCAGAAGGTGGTCAATTATTGACTTTGTACAATCCTGATACCTATAATTCAAATCCTGAAATAAGTGTAAAAGGTAACAAAGTTGATATTCTAAAAGGTGACCTTACACCAAGTGCTACTGATAATACAGACTTCGGAACCATCAACACAAAATCAACTGTTAACAAAACATTTGTTGTTAAGAATGCTGGTCCTGGTGATTTGATGATTAATAATTTAACCTTGAGTGGAAGCAATTCAGCTGAGTATTCAATTGTAGGTGCACCAACTTTCCCAGTAACATTAAAAGTAACAGATTCATTAGTAATCACTGTAAAATTTGCACCACTTGCTGATGGTTTAAGAAAAGCAGTTTTAACAATTGATAACAACGATGCTGATGAGAACAGTTATGAATTTGCTTTACAGGGTAATGCAGTTTCTGCTGAAATCAATCTTCAAGGTAATACTGTTAATATTTTCAATGGTGACTTAACACCAGGTACTGCTAACAATACTGATTTCGGTACAGTTAATACTGGTAATAATGCTTCAAAACCATTTGTGATTCAAAACACAGGCTTAGGAAGTCTTACTGTAACAGGTATTGCGATCTCAGGAGCAAATGCAAGTGAATTTACATTGCTTGGTTCGCCTTCATTCCCATTAACCATTGCACCAAATGCCAACCAAACATTTAATGTTCAGTTTGCACCTACTGCAACTGGTGTAAGAAGTGCACTTGTAACAGTTAATAACAATGATAATGATGAAGCTACATACACTTTTGGAATACAAGGTAATGGTAGAAGTTCAACCGCTATCAACGGTGTTCAAGTTGGTAAAGAAATAATGGTTGTTCCAAATCCATTTGAACTAACTACAACTGTTAAAATTGATTTAACTTCTAATGCGAATGTAAGTATCGAAGTATACAATTTGTTGGGAGAAAAAGTTGAAGTAGTCGTAAACGATGCACTTCAGTCTGGTAGTCATAATTTCCAAATTGGAAATGGCACAACCAACTACCCAGCTGGTATTTATTTTGTTAAGGTGGTAATCGATGGTAAAGTATCGACTATAAAATTAATCAAGAATAACTAATACAAATAACAATAATTTAGAAAGAGGTTTAATCTTAATCGGTTAAACCTCTTTCTCTTTTTAAGAAGATGGTAAAAATGAAAATTAAAAGTTTACTCATAACGCTTGGCCTAGGCCTACTTATACTCCTTTCATTCACTAATAGAGAGGGAGACAACGCTTATCAGAATTTATACTACAAAAGAATCAGTGCATTCAAAGCACAGCAAATTGCATTGTTAAATGCTATTAAGAATAGCAATTTAAAAAACGCAGACGACATTGAATTAGTTAAAAAAGAAATTAATAAGACCCGATTACAATTAAAGGGTCTCGACTTTTGGCTTCGCTACCTAGAGCCAGTAGTCTATAAAAAAATAAACGGCCCATTGCCAGTTGAGTGGGAGACCGAGGTATTTGAAAAATTTGAAAAACCCTATAAAAGAGAAGCAGCCGGTTTAACATTGGCCGCATTATATCTAGATGAAGAAAGTGTAAATAGAGAAACGCTATTGAATTTAATAAATTCATCAATAAAATCGATACCTACTTTTGAGGCTGATTCAATCACAAAAAATTTAAATGATTGCCATCATTTTTTCTTGTGCAATCGCTTACATTTATTAAATCTTGCAGCCATTTATACCACAGGTTTTGAATGTCCTGATACTTCGCAAATTATTCCTGAATTGCACAGTATGTTAAAAGATATGAATGAAACCTATGAGGTGTATAATCAA
>CANFUB010000019.1 GCA_947450015.1 Bacteroidota bacterium
GCTAAGTCAATTAAAAGGCAATGAAATTGATGCCACCCATGAATCCGAAAAGAATGATGCCAATATTATTGTTGTCAATACTTGCGGATTTATTGACAATGCTAAGCAAGAAAGCATTGACACCATTCTACAATATGTAGATGAAAAGGAAGCGGGCCGCATTGATAAACTCTATGTGACCGGTTGTCTTTCTCACCGTTATAAAGATGAACTCGATAGCGAGATTCCACAAGTGGATGCTTGGTTTGGCACATTAGAATTACCCAATTTATTAAGAACTTTAGGAGCCGATTACAAGCATGAATTAATTGGCGAACGTTTAATCACCACTCCTCAACACTATGCTTATTTAAAAATTAGTGAAGGTTGCAATCGCCCCTGTTCATTCTGCGCAATACCTTTAATGCGCGGCAAACATGTGAGCAAGAGCATAGAACAAATTGTATTGGAAGCCCAGAATTTAGTAAAGAACGGCACCAAAGAAATTATGCTGATTGCGCAAGACAGTACCTATTATGGTATCGATTTGTATGGCGAACGCAGATTGGCCGAGTTGCTCGAAAACTTATCGGCCGTTGAAGGATTGGAATGGATTCGTTTGCACTACGCCTACCCTTCTCAATTTCCAGAAGAGATATTGCCAATCATGGCAAGCAAAGACAATATTTGTAAATACCTCGATATTCCAGTTCAACATATTTCGGACAATGTTCTGAAAATTATGAGACGCGGTATCACCAAACGCAGAACCTACGAGGTACTCAATAAAATTAAAGAACAAGTACCAGGCATTACCTTGCGTACAACGATATTGGTTGGTCACCCTGGCGAAACCGAAGCCGACTTCGAAGAATTAAAACAATTTGTACTCGATTTCCAATTTGACCGTTTAGGTGTGTTCACCTACTCGCACGAGGAAAATACGCATGCCCATTCTTTAGAAGATGACATACCAGCAGAGGTTAAACAAAAACGTGCTGAAGAATTAATGGCTTTACAAGAAGAAATTTCGATTCAAAAAAACAAAGCCAAAATTGGTAAAACTTTAAAAGTAATTTTCGACCGCAAAGAGGGTAATTATTTTATTGGTAGAACCGAAGCCGATTCGCCCGAGGTTGACAATGAGGTTTTGGTTGAAGCAACAAACGCATTTGTGCGTTTGGGCGATTTTGCAAATGTTAAAATTACACAGGCCGAATCTTTTGATTTGATCGGTGAAGTAGCACAATAAGCAATGAAAGAAATTGATTTAACAGCTTTAGGTATGCTTTCTTCGAGCACCAAGGCTGTATTAAACAACGCAACCAGTTTAACCAATTTAATTGGTGAGCAGCATGGTTTTCTTAATTTAGCCCAAGCCATCGCAGGCAAGGCCAATTTCCCCATTGAAAAACGACAAGACTTAGTAAAGGTCCTTAAAACAGACTATGAAAAATATGGCATCCATACGCATGCGCTTATTAATGCTAACATCGATGCGCTTCTAGACCCTAATACTTATACAGTAACAACAGGACAGCAGTTGCATTTATTTTTCGGACCGGCATTCATGGTTTATAAATTAATCTCATGTATTAAAGCGGCCGATCACTACCAGCAACTTTACACAGATAAAAAATTCATTCCCGTTTTTTGGCTGGCCTCCGAAGACCACGATTTTGATGAAATTAAGAACACACCACTTTTTGGAACAAAATATCCATGGGAAACCAATCAAACAGGTGCTTGTGGAAGATTCCATTTAAATGACATTGACAGTGTGCTTAATCCACTAAAAGAAAAATTAAGTAACGATCCGAAAGCAATGGCTGTTTTAGAAACTTTTACAGAAATTTATAAAACATCGAAGACCTTATCTGAGGCAACCATTAAATTAACGCATCAACTATTTGCGGATTATGGTTTGCTTTGTTTAGATGCAGATAACCCTTTATTAAAGGCACATTTCAAAACCATCTTAAAAGCCGAGTTACTTGAAAACAAAAGTGAAACATGCTTCAATGCTTTTAGTCAGAAATTAAACGATAGTCAACTTAGTTTACAATTAAAAAGTCGCCCCATCAATTTATTCTATTTGAAGGATAACCTTAGGGCGAGAATTGAAAAGCATGGGGAAATGTATAAGGTGGTTGATACCAATTTACAATTTACAAAAGAAGAAGTTCTGGCAGAAATTGAAACACACCCTGAGAATTTTAGTCCAAATGCGGTGTTGCGCCCCTTGTACCAAGAATGTATTTTACCCAACATAGCTTATATAGGCGGCAATGCCGAAATCAATTATTGGTTGCAACTCACCGATGTATTTAAACTTTATAATACAGAGGCTCCCAATTTGGTCTTAAGACAAAGTGTTTGGTTGCTCAAGCAAAAGCAGTTCGAATGGTTAGCGGAAAAACAAATTCAAATGGAACAATTGTTCAATTTGAAAAGTGAAAAAGATAAGTTAAACCTTTTTTCTAACAGTAATGGCGAAGAAATGGAGACCTATTTAACGCAATTTATAGCAATTAGGGACCAAATTCAGCAACATGCAAATCGCGAAAAATTGCCGAATATGAAAACCTTAATTGAAGGCGGAAAAGCATTTGAAAAAACACTAAAAGAGGTTCAAAAATCGGAGATACAAGCCAAGGTTGAAAAAAGCGAACGTGATCTAAAAAAATTGGAACAAATTCAAAATGATGGCTTTAGCTTGCAAAATATCCAAGAAAGAACCACCTATACCCTTACTTTTTTAATAAATAACGCCAATTTTGTAAATAATTGTTTTTCAAGCATCTATTTTAAACCCGGAACTGGTTTTTTTTTAAATATCTAGTTTTCTGATTATCAAGTAATTAACATAGGTTATCCACAGGTTAAGCATTATATTTATGTTAAATGTTTTGTTTATTGGCTCATCTAAACCTATTTTTGCAATGTTTAAGTCAGTAAATCACAAGAATGAAAACAATAAAATTAGCATTTTTAACCCTAAGTATTTTAGCTTCAGCGTTCAACATGAATGCTCAAGACCCTGTAAATCCAAGAAAAGATCCAAACAAAACTTGGAAAAGACATTCATCAGCAAATAAAAAATGGGCTGATGGCGCTCTAAACAAAAACTCTGATTCAGGTCAGTATTTGTCTTCAGCCTACTTCCAAGACAGAAGAGCGAAAAAATGGACTGCAGGTTTAATGGCTGGTACATCATTATTTTATGGTGATGCAGATAAAAAACAATTAGGTTTTGACATTGCTCCATTTGTAAAATATTCAATCTCTCAAACATTAGCATTAAGAGCTGAATATAACTTTGCAACTTTAAAAGGTCAAAGAGATTACCAAAATCCAACCTTATTCAAAGACAACTTTAAATTTAAAAGCAATGTGCAAGATTGGAACATCCAAATGCACTTTACTTTAGGTAATATCTCATTCCTACGTCCTTTGCGTAAAACACAAATGTATACTTTCGTAGGTATTGGTCAAGGTAGCTTTAAATCTAAAGCAGATTTCATTGACCAAAGATTATTCCTTGGTGATTACTATTTAACTTCTTACTTCGGTCAAGGTACTAATAACCCGAACCTAGGTAAAGCAGTTACTGAAAAATACGAAGGTCGTCACATGATTGTGCCAATCGGTCTTGGATTCAAACACTACTTAAGCAAAAAATTCGATTTAGGTGTTGAATACAGACATACTTGGTTAAGAAGTGATGATATTGATGTTTATAATACTGCTATTTGGCAAAACAGATGGTGGGATTCATATGGTTTCCTACGTGCTAGCTTAGGTTACAAATTTGGAGCTAAAAATCCTCAACACTATGATTGGTTAAGTCCAGTTGAATCTATCTACGATCAAATGGCTGACGTTAAAAAGAAAACCGATTGTTTAGGTAAAGATGATGACAATGACCACGTATCAAATTGCTTCGACCAAGAAAATGATACCCCAGATAGCTGTATGGTATATGGTAATGGTATGGCTGTTGATACAGACAGAGACGGTATTCCAGATTGCAAAGACAAAGAAATTACTGAATATGGTGCTACAGTTGACGAAAACGGTGTAGCGGTTGATAGCGATGGTGATGGTGTTTCTGATTTCAGAGACAGAGAGTTGAACTCTTCACCAGGTGCTTTGGTTGATAGAAACGGTATCGAAATTAAATTATGTTGCAATTGCGATAACGTAATGTTCCCTGCAATTACTATCACTAAAAACTGCTTAACCAACGAAACTAAAATGATCCTTTACCAAGTTGCTGACAAAATGAAACAATGCCCAGATAAGAAAATTGTTATCAATGGCCCAGCTGGTAAAAGCTCTAAATACAATGCAAGTGGTAACACTAAATGTATGGACGAAATCATTAAATTCTTAAACGAGAAATTCGGTATCTCTCGCGATAGAATCATCACTAACTACAGTGGTGGAACTGAACAAAAAAATACCATTGAAATTAAAATTCAATAGTTAGATATTTTCTCAAAAAAGCCCCGTTAATCGGGGCTTTTTTTATGTCTACTATTTTTAACATCTCATCAAAAGAATAGTGCCCTTTATCCTTCAAATGGCATTATCTTTGTACAATATTCACCCAAATTGCATGTCTTTCAAAGTCTCAAATGAAACCAAGGTTGGTGCACTAACAACCATCGCAATTACCTTCTTGGTATTAGGCTATAATTTTATGTCTGGTCGCGGCAGTTTATTTACGAAAAGCCATACTTTAAATGCGATACTGCCAGACGTAACAGAGATTAGTAATTCAACACCTGTACTCTACAATGGCTATAAAGTAGGCAATGTCACTGATATTGAAATGAACCAGGCAGAAGGCAATTTTAAGGTCTCTTTCGATATTTCTGAAGACATCGATATTCCCGCTAATTCGAGTGTTAAGGTAGTGGCAGCCCTATTAGGTGGCAAATCCATCTTATTAACAAAAGGCAATGACAAAAAATTGGTTACCTATGGATCTACGCTGATAACTGTAAAAGACACTGGCCTTGTTGAATCTGTTGGCCTAGTGGTTAAACCTTTAACAACAAAAATTAATAGCATCGTTACTTCATTAGATAGTTTGCTATCAAATGGCGAACTGAACCATTCTATACGCTCTTTAAACACATCGCTTAAGTCATTCACCAGAACAAGCGATAATGCTTCTCTAATGATGGAACAAGCCTTGCCAAAACTTACCAATATATTGGGGAACGTAGAGAGTATTTCATTAAATCTTAAAAACAATAACGAGAAAATTAGCTTAATCATAGCCAATCTGCAAACAACCTCCGATAATTTAGCGGCTTCTAAAATTAAAGAAACAGTTGACAACGCCAACAATGTTTTAGGTCAAGTAAGCATTGTAATGGAAAAAATCAACAAAGGCGAGGGCAGTATCGGTTTGTTGGTGAATGATAAAGAGTTGTACATGAATCTTAATAAAACGGCGCTCGACCTTGATACAATTTTAAAAGATTTGAATCAATTTCCAGCCAAATACATTCCAATTCCGTTTACTAAAAAACAACGCAAAAAAGCCATTACAGCAAGCAATAAGGCTAAAAAATAATGTAGGTAGTGGCCAAATATTATTTGTTATAACCAAAATAAATACTATTATTGCAACACTTAAGTGGAGCACTGCAATTCGCAATCAATTTATTCTACTTAAGTCCCCCCCACAGAATTATTTTTGATTACCAATTTTTAGACACCATATTTATTTTATTTAATCCAACCAAAAAATGGAGCGCAACGAACTATTAGCCAAATCCGAAGAAGAATTGAAAGTGATTGGCAATGCAATTGGGGTAGAAAAAGCCCTTGAAATGAACAAAGAGCAATTAATTGAAGCCATTGTTTTATTGGAAGCTGGGAACAAAACCACTGAAAATAAACCCAAAAAACCAAGAATTGTTAAACCCAAAGTACCCGTTGCAAAAACAAACGAGAACCAATTTCAAAAATCTGAAAACAAACAAAGAACACCGTCTATTCAAAATGAGGTAACTACTTCTATTAATGATGAAATTGCGCAATTTGAACAACCCATTATTGAAATAAATGAAGCTGAAAATAATGATGTATTAGAAAGTACTGAAGCGCCAATTGTTTTAGAAACTAACCAAAGTAATAGCGATATAGTTATAACAGAAAGTGATGTAAAGCCTGCAGAACCAGCGCCTGTAAAACAACACCAACGCAATCAAAATCACCCTAACAACAAGGAAAATAACAATAGGGACAATAATAACAGGGAAAACAACAACAGAGATAATAATAACCGCGAGCATAATCACAAGGAGAATCCCAATGCCAATCCCAATGCTAACCCAAATAACAACGCGAATAATAACAATAACGAAGAGCATAAGCAAAGACAGTTAGAGCGAGAGAGACAGGAAAAGGAACGTCAGGAAAAAGAGGCTGCCAAAAGAGACCGTCTTCAACAATTATTGGATTTAGAAGGTGTTATTACAACACAAGGTGTATTGGAAATTGTGCCCGATGGGTTCGGCTTTTTGCGTTCGCCAGATTATAATTACCAAGCGTCACCAGACGATGTTTATTTAGCCCCTAATCAAATCCGTTCAAATGGTTTGAAAACAGGTGATACCATTTTATGTTCTATACGCCCACCTAAAGAAGGCGAAAAATATTTTGCCATGGTAAAAGTAGAACGTATCAATGGTAAGACAATCGAGGAAATTAGAGACCGTGTAAGCTTTGAACACTTAACACCTTTGTTTCCTTCTGAAAAATTAAACCTAGTTGATAAGAGAGACAATTATAGCACACGTATCATAGACATTGTTTCACCTATTGGTAAAGGTCAAAGAGGACTGATTGTAGCACAACCTAAAACAGGTAAGACACAATTACTAAAAAGTCTTGCCAATGCCATTGCAACGAATCACCCAGAGGTGTACATGATTATCTTGTTGATTGATGAGCGTCCGGAAGAGGTTACAGATATGGCCCGCAGTGTAAAAGCTGAGGTGGTAGCAAGTACTTTTGATGAGCCAGCAGATAAACACGTAAAACTCGCTAACATAGTTTTAGAGAAAGCGAAAAGATTAACTGAAACGGGTCATGATGTAGTGATACTTCTTGATTCAATTACACGTTTGGCGAGGGCCTATAATACAGTGCAACCTGCTTCAGGTAAAATATTATCTGGTGGTGTTGATGCCAACGCATTACAAAAACCAAAACGATTCTTCGGTGCGGCCCGTAACATTGAAAATGGCGGTTCTTTAACCATTATTGCAACAGCATTAACAGAGACAGGTAGTAAAATGGATGAAGTTATCTTTGAAGAATTCAAAGGTACTGGTAACATGGAACTACAATTAGATCGCAAATTGAGTAATAAGCGTATTTACCCTGCCATCGATATTGTGGCTTCTAGCACACGTAGAGAAGACATGTTGCTCGACAAGAGTACATTACAAAAAATGTGGGTACTTCGCAATCACTTAGCTGATATGAACAGTGAAGAGGCAATGAAGACCATGATGAAGTACATGGAAGGCACCAAAGATAATAACGAGTTTTTAGTTAGCATGAATGGTTAATTAAGGCTAAATAATTATCTGATTATCAAATAAATATCAATTGGATAAAATTTTAGCAAATTATTCATTAAAAAACATACTTTTGCAAAATAATAGATTTATAAAATGTATTGGACATTAGAATTAGTATCATATTTAGATGATGCACCGTGGCCAGCCACAAAAGACGAGCTGATAGATTATGCCATTCGTTCAGGAGCTCCTATGGAAGTTGTTGAGAATTTGCAGGAACTAGAAGACGATGGTGAACCTTATGAAACCATTGAAGAAATTTGGGGTGATTATCCGATGGATGATGACTACTTCTTTCATGAAGACGAACATTAATTTGTTCTAACCAAAAAATGCCTTTTGACGTGAAGCAGTAGTCTTTACTGGCACTTCTTGGCGCTTTTCAGGTACTTCAAGTTGGATTGTAGGCTTTGTTACCAATCGGTTCCAATCAGGTATTTGTGTATTAAAAGACACATTGCTTAGACCTTGTAGTCGATTTGATTTTGAAGTATTGGCCTTGATATAGGCATACCATCCACCTTCTGCAATTACCACTTCTATCAATCCTGTTTTATACCAATTCTGTACAGTTAGATTTACCTTCTCAGCAGATAGTTTGTAGTTAATTTCTTCTGAACTAATAAAACCTTTCTTTAATAATATTTTATTTAACTGGAGACTGTAATCTTCTGCATTGGTGGTAATTCCTTCGAACACAAAACCAGAACAGTACAAATAGTTATTTGCAATTTTTTGCAATGGCTCTAATGTGTCAAATTTTATTTCAGTACGATAAAGCGATTTTAATTCAATTTCTAATGCCTTGCAAGCCTCGTGCATGAATGTAACAATAGATTTGATGCTACTGTCTACCTGACGGCTTTCTTTGTTCCAATGGTGATAAAAATAATGTTCTACGTTAATTAATGCAGCGGCATCACCATAAATTTTCCATAATTGATAATTGAACCATAAGATCAATTGTCTTTGACCATTAAAACTAAAATTATTGAGCGTGTGCCATTCACAAAAACGAACCAAGGCCGTTTCTAAATCATTGCTTGCTTTCGATGGCGTTAATTGCCATTGCGAAAATAATTTAACCAAATGCACTGGACATTTTTGCTTGCTAACCACAGGCGTTGAAAACAAATCAAAAGTATTCGCTTCTTCGGCTTTCTCGGCCAAAAGATTTTCGTAAACAGAAACATTGGTGTTCAAAGTTTTTAACTCTGTAAAATGATTCACCGTTTCTAAATACTGCTCGGTTTCTTTTTTTAATAAAATGTTTCTGCTTTGTTTTGAATCAAAATATTCTTGTAACAACAATACATCAATATTGGGATTTACAATACATGCATACCAAGCAGCCTTTTCTTTCACCGATTTTTGGAGGCGCTTATTTTTGGTTAATTCACTAATTGGTAAATTTTTAAATACAACTGAGATGGCCGATAAAGCAGAATTTAATTCTTCAATCGCAGCGATGCCATTTTTATTTAATTCAATATGAGAGATTTCGTGAGACATTTTAACGAGTACAAAGTAAATCAATGTTTAATTGAATAGATACTTTAAACATTAGTGGCACAGTGGCTTTATACACACTTAACAATTTAATTATAAATCAATAACTACGAAACCTTGATAGCACAAGGACTTAGGAGGTGTACACTATTTTAATCACCAAAAAAAAACAGCGGAAAACCCACTCAAAAATTACTGAATAAATTGCAAGATTTGGCGCTTTAATTGGTCGATATTTGTTTTTTGTGTTGCAGAAATAAACACAACGGGCGCATGTTCCTTGCTTATCCAACTGTTCTCAAATTCAGTTAGGTCAGTTTCTGGATTTGCTTTTAAGTATTCATCCACCTTGTTAAAGACCAATAAAACTGGCTTATCCTTAATGCCAATTTCGAAAAGCGTTTTCTTTACAAGCTCTAATTGACTTTCAAATTCAGGATGCGAAACATCTACAACATGTAACAACAAATCAGCTTCTGTAGCTTCGGCTAATGTACTTTTAAAACTCTCTATAAGGAGGGTCGGTAATTTGCGAATGAAGCCTACCGTATCACTCAACAGAAAAGGCACAAATACACCTGGTGCATCAGGGTCTTCAAAAACCACTTTTCTAACCGTTGAATCGAGGGTTGCGAATAGTTTATTTTCAGCCAAAATACCTGCATTGCTTAATAGATTCATGATGGTACTTTTACCCACATTGGTATAGCCAACTAATGCAACACGCTTCTTATCTGTGCGACTTTGGCGCTGTACTTTGTTCTGCTTTTCGATAAGCGCTAAACGCTCTTGCATTTTTGTAATGTTCGAACGAATCACACGTCTATCTGTTTCAATCTCTGTTTCACCCGGACCTTTCATTCCAATACCACCCTTTTGCTTTGATAAGTGGGTCCACATATTGGTTAAGCGCGGCAATAAATATTGGTTTTGGGCCAATTCAACTTGTGTTTTTGCTTGGGCTGTTTTTGCATTTTTCGAAAAAATATCAAGAATCAACATGCTGCGATCCAATATTTTTACTTCTTTAAAATGCTTTTCTAAGTTGCGAATTTGCGAAGGACTTAATTCATCATCAAATACCACCATATCGGCTTCTTGAATATTCACCAAGGCAACCAATTCTTCAAGTTTACCTTCGCCTAAAAAAGTACGCGGATTTGGATAATCTAAACTTTGGGTAATTCTACCGTGTGTTGTGGCGCCCGCGGTATGCACCAGCGACTCAAGTTCATCGAGGTATTCCTTTACTTTTTCTTTGCGCTCGTGCTTGTATTGTATGCCCACCAAAACTGCTTTTTCAGTTTTTAATGCATTATAAAAATAGTCGGGTTTCAATGCTTTTAATTATTTGGAGAATTGTTGAAAATTTTGTGTTTGTAAAACACTAGCAAACATACTAATTTAGCCATGTATTTCAACGCAAATTCATGTTTAAAATTAAGCCATTTCTTTTTTCAATGTACACCCTGTGCTTTGTATTGGTATTACTGACATGTAATGGACTTAAGGCCCAACAAATAATATGGGCGCAACTGAATAATATTGACAAAAAAACAGATTTCACTAAAGTTATCGGTCAAAATAAACATGGTGTTTACGTTTTAAAACACAAAAACAGCACTTTTAGAAAGTATTTTATCATTGAAAGGTTTGATAAACGCATGAATTTAATGCGCAGCAAAATCATTAAAATACCCAATGCAGAGCTTCAGAAAATTGTTGTTCTCGAAAATGATATAGTTTTTTTTACCAAGGTATTCGACAAGGGTTACACGAGTTCTTTAAATGTGCAACATTTAGACACCAATTTAAACATTGATGTTCCCACAGTGCTTGCTGCTGAATGTGATTTGCCCAATGCAAATTCTGATTTCAAAATTGAATACAGCGAAAACAGAAAACAATTTTTGGCTTGGTATCTAACCGAGCAAAATAACACCTATGAAGTAACCCTTTGTGCGCTCGATAATTTCAAAAAAGGAGCTAGCAAAAAAATTGAAATTGCCAAAGGTGCTTTTGACATTGAATTTCTGAAGGCATCAATTGATATAAAAGGTAATTTTTATTGTATTTACACAGAATCAAAAAGCTCTAAAGGCAATAAAGCAACAGATTTTCAAACCCATCTTTTATGTGTTAATTTACAGGATGACCTCATTAAAAACGTATTAATTCACAACCCCGAAGAATTCATTACTTATGCAGACTTGTGTTATAATTCTTCACAAAACACAATGATTGCCTCCGGTTTTTATGGCAAAAATATGGAGGATGAAGTAACAGGTTATTTTAGCATTCAAATAAGTCCCAAGGGTTTTGCGTTCATTAACAATGTACAACACCCCATCAACCGAAAAACAGTATCTGATGTGATTGGCATTAAAGCCGAAGCACGGGGAGATAATTTAAGTAAATTCAAAATTAGAAAAACCATTCCCAAAACAGATGGCGGACAAATTATCATTGCTGAAAGAAGTTTTATCACCAATCAAAGCGATGTGTTTTATGTGAATGGCATTGCCCAAACCAGTTACTCTAAAATTTTCAACAACGATGAAGTACTCATTCTTTCGATTGATAGCTCGGGTGAATTGCTTTGGGATGAAATACTCTTTAAGAACCAACTTTCTACCAATGATGGTGGCTATAACAATGGCATTGTTATCATGGTGAATGAAGACAATTTCAATATTATATACAACGATAAACTGAATGCCAATGCAGATGTCATTCAAGTAACCTTTAACGAAAAAGGAGAGAGAACAAAGAAAATATTAATTAACAGCGACCAATACTACGCCTTGGTGATTCCTGCAGAATACAACCAAGTAACTGCCAACAGCGCTGTGCTGCCCATTAATCAGAACCGCGACTATACCTATATCAAACTACTCTATTGATCAGATTATTCACCAATACCTTTAACCAAACCATTTTTGGTCTTATCTTTTTTACGGTCTTAATCAGGAGTTTTGGCTACTTCACGCCCTATGTCAATACAACACAAGCTGTAGATATTAGTTATCTCGCGCACTTCTTTAACATCCTGAATAGCACACCAAATAAGAGTTTTATTCTTTCTTCTTTAATGGTATTACTTTCGGCATTAGCGTTAAACAATGTGTGCATTAAGCACGAATTGGTATTTATTCCCTCCTTTCTCCCTGCTTATTTTTATGTAATGTTAAACAGTTTGTTTCCAGATCAGTTCTATGCTGGTCCTACTGTTTTTGTAAACCTATTTATAATTCTTTCTATTGACGCCATTTTAAATCTATACCGTTCTGAACGGCCAACCAATGCTATTTTTTTAGCATCTGTATTGGCTGGGGTGAGCGCCTTGCTCAACATCTCTTACCTCGCCTTTTTTATTTTTGTAATTATCGGCTTGAACGTTTTCCGCCCTTTTAGTTTTAGAGAGAACATAGCTGCTTTGATTGGCTTTTTAATTCCCATTTACATGGGAACAGTTATTAATTATTTAATCAATAATACATTCTTACCTGGCCATATTTTTTTTCCAGACTATGGCAATATCAATATGCAAGGATGGGCCATACAATCTGCGCTACCAGCAGTTTTAGTGGTTGGTTTATTTGCAATTTTACGAATGTACAAGAATTATTTCAGGAACACCACCAAATCGAAAAGGGCCATTCAAATGTTGATGATTTTAAGTATCATTTCCTTGGCATTAATGGTTACAGGGAAACAAAATCCTAGGCAAGAGTTTACTTTTTTAAGCATTCCCTTGTCCATTTACTTTGCTTTTTACTTTAGCAATTACACTTTTAACTGGCAAAAGGAGGTGATTAACCTAATCTTATTAATCACGATTTTATTCTTCCAGTACCGCGTTTACCTTGGCTTATAAGCCAAGCGCTTTTAAGAAATCAGCATCCATTGGTTTGGTACCAGAACCAAAATAGTTCAATAGTTTGCCATCAGGACTGATAATAAATTTATTGAAATTCCATTTCACTTCAAAATCGCCAGCACCATTTTTACTTTTTTGTGTCAACCATTGGTATAGCGGGTGTTGGTTGCTGCCTTTCACATCAATTTTTTCGGTTAACTGAAAAGTAACACCAAAATTTTTCTGACAGAAAGCACCTATTTCAGCAGCCGTGCCGGGCTCCTGCCCACCAAACTGATTGCAAGGACAACCAAGTACAACGATGTTTTGGTCTTTGTACTTTTCATGAAAGGCTTGTAAGTCTTTGTATTGAGGGGTATAACCACATTCGCTTGCAGTATTAACCACCACAAGGTATTTGCCTTTATAATCAGATAGATTGAGTTTAGTTGTACCATCCAAAGCTTGGATGCTAAGATCGTAAACTGATGCATTCGGTTTTACTTGTTCTGCGTTTTCAACTTTTTTTGATTTGCCAACGAAACAAGAGGTAAGAAGTGTAAGTATGCCCATAAATGTGAAAATGTATTTCATAATATAGAAACAAAATTAAAGCAATTGTGTTTTAATTATTCTATGGAATACAACGAAGTTATTAAAATCGACCCACTAAAGAAAGATGCCATCTACCAAGGTGAGGATAAATTTTCGCCTATTCCACTCACGGTATCATCGCCTAAAATCAATCCGATTGACAAGCGATTGGTTAAAGCCACTGCCTTTGAAACCATGCAGTACCAAGCCAATCAACAAATAGCCATGCTCAAAAAACAAGCCGATTTGATTATGCTACAAGCCAAAGAAATTGAAGACCGTTTAATTATTTCACAAAAAATATATGAGGCCGATTTAAATTTCGAACCAGTTATTGGCACCACTTACCATGTTTACGAGAAAAGAGAGAAAGCCATTTTATCTTTGGTTGCACCTAACGAATGGGGCAAAAAATTGCCTTACGACAAACATGTTTGTTCTGCTACCTTATTGGCCGATAAAAGTTGGCAGGTGGTGAAATAATTATTGCAATTCCAAAGGTGGTCGTTTTCTTTTATTTACCGTAAATGGTGAAATTGTGATTTCAACACCTTCTTTGTATTTTAAAAATGACAAAGGTATTGCTACCAAAATAAAAATAGGAACCAAAGCATAAATCAAAGGCAAAAACCAAAAGCCAATAAACGTATAAACAAATGCTTCCTCTGGATCTTTTTTATTAAAAATTACCGGAACAATGTCACCTCTATCGCAATCCATATTTTCGACTCCACTAAAAAACAGTTGTTCACCCTCGTTCATAAAAGCGATATAAGGAATGATGTTAGTACCCGTTCTGTATCCTCTTAATACAGTAAATGAAACTACTTCGCCATTTGTTATTTCTCCATTAATTGCCAATATAAGTCTGTTAGCATAAGTGCTAAGCAAGGATAGCAGAATGGCCACAAAAACCAAACTTATGCGACTTATTTGGAACGACATGAGGTAACAAACATACAAATTCTATGACAAGTTGCATTATTTTAATTCAAGAAATGACAGATATTAAAAAGAATTTAACATAAGTAATAAATGCCATTTAGGATAAAGTTTAGACTCCATAGCGGATACTTATCATTTGATTCAATTCAGCAAGCATATTTTACTTTCCGAGACGGAAATTTAAATTTACATGTATGATAAATTATATCAAGCTTCAATCTTAAGCTACTACATTTTTCTAATTTACATTTACAAATTCATACAATCCCCTATTTTTGCCTAAAAAATAGTTTATTCATGAAATCAATATTTACACTTGTATTTGCTTTGTTCGCGCTTTCAAGTTATGCGCAGCTCGATGGCACTCATATCCATTATTTGGCAGATCCTGAAGGGGCCGAGCGTCCTCACAGCATCGATATTACCCACATGAAATTAGAAGTTTCATTTGTGCCTACCGAAGGTAAAGTTATTGGTAGAGTTACCCATGAATTTACCACCATCCAAAACGGCATTGATACTTTGTTTTTTGATGCACCAGGCATTACTATTTTGGCCGCTCAGCTCGATAACCAAGACTTAAGCTTTTATACCAATGCAGAAGGTGTAGTGGTTAAATTTAAAAAGAAAATGAACTGGGACGAGAAACACAGCATTACCTTTAACTACAATGCAACACCAAAAAGAGGCATTTATTTTATTGGTTGGAACGAGCCTGAAAACTATGGCACACCTGATATTACGTATATCCGCAAACAAATATGGACCCAAGGTCAGGGTACCGACAACCGCTACTGGATACCTATGTACGATTGTTTAAATGATAAATTCATTACCGAAACAGTGGTTACCATTGATACCAAATACAAAGCTTTGTCGAATGGTAAATTGCTTGGTGTTGAACAGAACACCAACGGCACCACCAGATGGCATTATACCATGGAGAAGCCACATGCAGGTTACTTATTAATGTTGGGCATAGGCAATTATAATATTAAAGAGAGCAGAACCAAACGCGGCACCCTTGTTCAATTTTGGTATTACCCTGAATTTAAAGACCGTGTTGAATTAACCAGTTTACACACCGAGCGCATGATTGAATTGTTGGAAGAAACCACTGGCACTCCTTATGCTTGGGGTGGCACTTACGCGCAAATCATGGTTCAAAATTTCTTATACGGTGCAATGGAAAATACTGGCGCTACTGTCTTTGGCGATTTCTTCACAGTAGATGCTAGAGCCTTTAAAGACAGAAATTACATGGGTGTGAATTGCCATGAGTTAACCCACCAATGGTTTGGTGATTTGGTAACTGCTAGAGGCACAGCCGACCACTGGTTACAAGAAAGTTTTGCAACCTTTTTTCCTAAATTATTTTTCAAAGAATTGGATGGCTATGATGCTTACCAATGGTCGTTAAGAGGCGAATACAATGCTGCCTTGGCACAAAGTGAGATTGACAATTATCCAGTAAGACATACTAGAGCTGGTAGCAGCAGACACTATCCAAAAGGAAGTGCTGTTTTGAGCATGTTGCACTACCAATTGGGTGATGCGAATTTTACCCGTTTTATTCAACATTATTTAGCGGTAAACGGCTACAAAAATGTAGAGACTTGGGATTTTCAAAAAGCTTTGAAAGACAAATTGGGCATGAACTACGATTGGTTTTTTGATGAGTGGATTCACCGCGGTGGCGAACCACATTACAAAGTAAATTACAGATCTGAGAAATATGCTACGTATTTTAATGTGCAACAAACACACAAAACAGATGGTCATATTCGCTATTTTAAAATGCCAATGGTATTTGCCTTGTATTTTAAAAACGGCAATGTTTATAGAGACACCGTAATGGTCATGGATTCGGCTTCACAAGTGATTCGCATTCCAAATAAAAACGGTGAAGAAATTGCTTTTGCGCTCATCGATGAAGAAAGCAGAGTGATGAAGAAAATGGATTTCAAAAAAGAGAAGGAAGAATTAATGGCGCAAGCTGCGAATGCTAAATTCATGATCGATCGCTACGATGCCATCGTTGGATTGAGCACCACTCCACTCGCTGAGAAAGTAGCCTTTTTACAAACCCGTTTTGCTGCAGAAAAACACTACGCCATTCGTGCAGAGATTGCCAAACAATTGGCCAACCAAAAAACATTGAACAAATGGTATAGCAATGTAGTGAAAGACCGTGCGGAGGTTAAAAATGCATTTATGGCGGCCGACACAACGGTGAAAGATCAACAAGCAATCTTCGCTTTATTATTGCAAGATAGCAGCTATGCAGTGGTAGAAAATGCTTTGGATAAATTGATGAAATGCAAAGACATTGCAGATAAAGAAAAACAAAAATACTTGGCCACCATAAGTAATGTTTATGGCTTGAGCAACAATGTGCGCGCAAAATATTTAGAATATTGCTTGCTATACAATACAAACGTAGATGCAAAAGCTGAGCTAACTAAACTTTGCGGTCCGACTTACGAATTCCGCAGCAGAGTAAATGCAGCCAATGCTTTGAAAAGACAAAAGGTATGTGATGAAGTAATTGTAAAAAACTTAATCAATGCAGCCTTAACTTACAACGGAAGACTCTCTGGCCCATGTGGTGATGTATTAAAAGCCTTTAAGAAAGATGCCACTTTCAATGCAATGATTCAAAAGTACATTAGCACTTTGAATGCCGAAGAGCAAGAGCGCTTGAAAAAAGCGGAAATCAAAGAC
>CANFUB010000020.1 GCA_947450015.1 Bacteroidota bacterium
AATGGCACCATATATACTTTTGCACCCTATGTTGCACCAAGTAGTTTGAATGGCCTTTTAAAACCATATCAATTTGCTAACACCAAAGAAGGATTTAAAATTTTATCAGACGAGAAAGTTGAATTTCAAATTTCCAATTTGATTGGTGAAAACATACACACTCAAAGTGTTGAAGGCAGTGAAATTTTTTCATTTAATACAACTCACTTATCAAAGGGAATGTATCTGGTAGCAATCGTTTCAAATAATCAAACATTTTTCGAAAAAATAATTGTACAATAATTATTTTTTTGTATCATCTAAGTCAAAATTAATATAAATATCATTTTCCTGAGATTAAGCAAATTATAAATTTATATAGAATAGTTCTAAATTAAATTTATGTGAATAAAAATTTTTAACATTGAAATATTCATTGATATATTTGCGGTCTCATTAGAATTGTCATTTTTCAGTCATAAACTCATGGTTAGAAACCGAAATAATTATAACATGCAAGTAAAATCACTATTAGTAGCCTTTTTACTTTTTCTCAGCTTAAATTTGTTTGCCCAGCCATCTGGTAAACCGCTCTCTGCAGAAGGAGCTAAAGGTGAATCATTATTCAAACTCAATTGCGCATCATGCCACGCCATGAATGTCAAATTGGTTGGTCCTGCTTTGCAGAATGTTCATCAACGCAGAAGCGAAGAATGGTTGTTAAAATGGATTAAGAACAACGAAAAATTAAGAGCAAGTGGCGACAAAGATGCCATTGCCGTTTACAACGAAAACGGAAAAGCAGCGATGAACGTATTTGAAAATCTAAGCGATGATCAAATTAAATCCATCATTACTTACTTTAAAGATTGGACACCTGCTGAAAAAAAAGGGCCAGTTGTAGATCCTGCTGCTCCTGATCAAGGTTTCTTTAGCGATAATACATTGTATATCCTTTTATTCTTAATTGTGATTTTAACAGTTGTATTGTTAATTTTAAGAAGAACCAAAAATCAATTACAAACCACTTTAAACGATGTAGAAGGTGTAACTGAAACCGAAGCGTCTGAGCCAACTGCATCTCAATCTAAGATGGCAGCGTTCAAAAAGAAAAGCAATCCAACCATTGTTAAATTATTGGTAGGAACTGTCGTTGCGCTTTGTTTAGCAGTATACGGTTATAATTTTGGTGCAACTGAAATTGCAGTTCAACAAGGTTATGCGCCAGAGCAACCAATTAAATTCTCACACAAAATTCACGCAGGTGATTACAAAATGGATTGTAAATATTGCCATACCACTGTTGAAAAATCAAAACAAGCAAGCGTTCCTTCTGTGAATACTTGTATGAATTGTCATAAAGGTGTGCAATTGAGAGAAAGATACGACGGTGAAATTTCTCCAGAAATTAAAAAGATTTACGCTGCGATGGATTACGATCCTGATAAACCAAACGGTCAACAATTTGGTCCTAATCCAAAACCGATTAAATGGATTCGCGTTCACAACTTACCTGATCACGCTTTCTTTAACCACAGTATGCACGTGAAAGGTGCTGGCTTAACATGCCAAACTTGTCACGGTCCTGTGCAAGCAATGCCAGTTGTTCAACAATTTTCTACCTTGCAAATGGGTTGGTGTATCAATTGTCACAGAGAAAGAAATATTGACGTAGAAAACAATCCTTACTACGAAAAATTACACGAAAAAATCAAAGCAGATAAGAATAACAAAAATTCTAACTATAGCAAATATTACACAAAAGATGGCAAAATCAATGTAACAGCGGCTCAAAACGGAGCGTTGGAATGTTCAAAATGTCACTATTAATTTAATTTTATAAAATCACTAGGCTAACAATAAAAATGGCGAATAAACAAACATACTGGAAAGGCGAAGAGGAATTATTAAGAACCAAAGATTTTTTGGCTTCTCAAAAAAATGAATTTCATGAAGCGCTTCCTTTAGATGAAGTATTAAGTGAAAATAACTTAGGCTTAAGTGCTAACAGAAGAGATTTTCTTAAATTCTTTGGATTTAGTATCGCAGCTGTATCATTGGCTGCTTGTAATAAAACACCAATTAGAAATGTAGTTCCTTACTTGGTTAAACCAGAAGAAATTACCCCAGGTGTTGCTAACTATTACAATTCAACTTGTGGTGCTTGTAGTGCTGCATGTGGTGTTACGGTAAAAACAAGAGAAGGTCGTCCGATTAAAGTAGATGGCAATACCAACTCACCAGTTTCTGGTGGTGGATTGTGTTCAACTGGTCAGGCTTCTATCTTAAGTTTATATGATACTGAAAGATTAGCAGGTCCTCAAAAAGTAAAAGATAAAACAACTTCTTTGGTTGAATGGTCTGCAATCGATGCTGATATTACAAAGCAATTAACCGCTATCAACGCATCAGGTGGTAGAATCGCTATCGTTAGTGGCACTTTACACAGTCCTTCTACTTTAGGTGTTATTTCTGACTTTACTGCAAAATATACCAATACCAAACATGTTACTTACGATACAATTGGTTACGGTGGTATTTTATCTGCTAACCTAAGTTCATTTGGTAAGCAAGTATTGCCTTCATACAATTTTGATAAAGCCAATGTGGTAGTAAGTTTCGGTGCCGATTTCTTAGGTACTTGGATTTCTCCAGTTGAATTTACCAAAGCTTGGGCTTCTAGAAGAAAAGTAGATGGCTTAAACAAAGATTCAAAAATCATTAAAACCATTCAGTTCGAAAGTAACCTTTCATTAACTGGTTCTAATGCCGATTACCGTTTCCCAATGAAATCTTCAATGGAAGCGATATACGTTACTGCATTGTACAATGCCATTGCTCAAAAAGCAGGTGTTGCGCAAATGCCAATGGTTAAAACTGGCGAATTAGCTGGTAGCGCCATTAAACAATCTGCAGAAGCATTGTGGAACGAAAAAGGCGCAGGTCTTGTTGTTTCAGGTTCAAACGATGCACGTGTTCAAACTGTTATCAACGGTATCAACTTGTTGTTGAACAACTATGGCACAACCATCGATTTAGATAACCACTCAAATCAGTACAAAGGTATCGATGCAGATTTCGCTCAATTTGCAACAGATTTAAGCAATGGTAATTATAAAGCAGTTATTTTCTATAACACCAATCCGCTTTACAATTCACCAATGGCCGATATGATTTCTGCTGGTATTAAGAAGGCAGCTTTATCAATTTCGTTTGCAACTACTGCCGACGAAACTGCTATCGAGTGTCAATACATCGCGCCAGATAGTCACTATCTTGAATCTTGGAACGATGCTGAACCAAAAGCTGGTTTATTCCAATTAACCCAACCAACCATTTCGCCAGTATTCAAAACCCGTCAAGCACAAGAGTCGTTATTGACTTGGGCAGGTTTAGCAACTAAGCCATTGGTTGATCCATTTGCTAACAAAACCATCTTAACACAAAAGGCTGAAGCTTCAATTTATTATTTATACATTAAAAATAAATGGGCTGCAATGGGCATCAATAGCGATGCTACATTCAACAAAGCGTTGCATGATGGCGTTCATAAATTAGATGCTAAAGTAGCAACAACACCAGCATTCGCTGCTAACTTAAGCACAGTAGCTGCTGAACTTGATAAAATGACCATCAATGCCAACGCTATTGACTTGGTATTGTATCAAAACGTTGCCATTAAAGATGGTAGCTTAAGCAACAACCCTTGGTTACAAGAAACACCAGATCCAATCAGCAAAGTAACATGGGACAATTATGTTTCATTGCCTAAAGCATTGGCTGAAAAAGAAAAAATTGCCAATGGCGATTTAGTAGATGTAACTGTAGGTTCAAAAAGTATCAAAGGTTTACCTGTCTTCATACAACCTGGTCAAAGCAACATGACTGTTGGTCTTGCTTTAGGTTATGGCAGAAAAGGTAAAATCGGAGAGAAAGGTGAATTCGAAGCCATCGGTAAAAATGCATTCCCTTTTGTTACTTATTCAAATGGTAACTTTAATTATGTAACCAATGGTGTTAAAATCACCAAAGCCGAAGGTAATTATGAGTTAGCTCAAACCCAAACCCACTTCTCAATCGAGGGTAGAGATTTGGTAAGAGAGACTACTTTCAACGAAATAAAAGAGAATCCAAAAGCTGGTAACGATAAAATGGCGCCACATCTTTACACCCTTTGGGAAACCAAAGATTATAAAAAAGATGGTGCTCCAAATCACCACTGGGCAATGTCGATCGACTTGAATACTTGTACTGGTTGCAGTGCTTGTGTTGTAAGTTGTAACATCGAAAACAACGTACCAGTAGTTGGTAGAGCTGAGGTAAGAAGAAGAAGAGAAATGCATTGGATGCGTATCGACCGTTACTTCTCTTTCAGCAACGTTAACAAAATCAATTACGAAGCCGACTTGTTCCTTAAAAAGGATTACGAAGGCGACAAAATAACCAAAGAAAAAGGTTTAGAAGCCATTGACGCAATCGAAAGTAAAAAAGCTGATAAAGCCAATTACGACCATTGGGAAAATGTACAAGTGGTGCACCAACCAATGATGTGTCAACATTGCGGTCAAGCGCCATGCGAAACTGTTTGTCCAGTATTAGCAACTACGCATAGCACCGAAGGTTTAAATCAAATGACTTATAACCGTTGTATTGGTACTAAATATTGTGCAAACAACTGCCCTTATAAAGTAAGAAGATTCAACTGGTTCAGATACAATGACAACGACCAATTCGATTTCCATTTCAACAACGATTTAGGTAAAATGGTAATCAATCCTGATGTAACAGTGCGTACAAGAGGGGTGATGGAAAAATGTAGCATGTGTGTTCAAAGCATTCAAGCTGTTAAAGTAAAAGCAAAACGCGAACGCAGAAAAATCAATGATGGCGAAGTTAAAACCGCTTGTCAAAGAGCATGTCCTGCAGGTGCAATTGTTTTTGGTGATGTGAACGATCAAAACAGCGAGATCCACAAATTGTTTATGAACGAACGCTCATACAGAGTTTTAGAGGAATTGAATACCCAAACTGCTGTTAAATATTTAGTGAAAGTAAGAGATACCGAAACCGCAAAAAAAGCATAATAACTTAAAAAATAATTAATCAATAATGATTCACGATTCAGTTATAAGACCAAATTTAGTAACAGGTGATAAGACCCTTCATGATGTAACCACAGAGATATGCCGTCCGATTGAAAACAAACCGTCCATGTCATGGTCAATTGGTTTCACGATTTCGTTTATATTTTTAGGTTTACTTGGCTTAACCTTGTTCATCACAGAATATACGGGTATCGGTACTTGGGGTTTGAACAAATCTGTTCAGTGGGGTTGGGATATCACCAACTTCGTATTCTGGGTGGGTATTGGTCACGCGGGTACTTTGATTTCAGCTATCTTGTTATTGTTCCGTCAAAAATGGAGAATGTCAATTAACAGATCAGCTGAGGCCATGACCATCTTCGCGGTAATGTGTGCGGCTATTTTCCCATTCTTCCACATGGGTCGTCTTTGGGTAGGTATCTATTGGGTATTCCCATTGCCAAATGCTTTCGGTTCTTTGTGGGTTAACTTCCACTCACCGTTGCTTTGGGACGTGTTCGCGATTTCTACGTACTTCTCAGTATCATTGGTATTTTGGTACTTAGGTTTAATTCCAGATATTGCTACTGTAAGAGATAGAGCTAAAACAGCTGGTAGAAAATTCTGGTACAATTTCTTCTCAATGGGTTGGACAGGTTCTGTTAGAACTTGGAACAGATATGAGGTTGTGTCTTTAATCTTGGCAGGTATTTCTACTCCGCTGGTATTATCGGTTCACACCATTGTATCCATGGACTTCGCGACCTCGGTTGTACCGGGTTGGCACACCACCATCTTCCCTCCATATTTCGTTGCCGGTGCGATTTTCTCTGGTTTCGGTATGGTGTTAACCTTATTGGTTATTGCTCGTAAAGTAATGAACTACCAAGACTATATCACCATCGGTCACTTAGAGGCCATGTGTAAAGTGGTAATGTTAACAGGTACCATGGTAGGTTTAGCTTATATCACTGAGTTCTTCGTAGCAGCTTACTCTGGTGTTGAGTACGAACAATATGCATTTATCAATAGAGCAACTGGACCCTACTGGTGGGCTTATTGGAGCATGATGTCTTGTAACTTAATTGCACCACAAGTATTCTGGTTCAAATGGGCGAGAACAACACCTTGGTTTATCTTCATGTTATCTGTAGTGGTAAACGTGGGTATGTGGTTCGAACGTTTCGTAATTATCGTTACTTCGTTGCACAGAGAATACTTGCCTTCAGGTTGGGTAATGTACTCACCAACAAGAATAGAAATCGGCATCTTCTTAGGTACCTTCGGTTTATTCTTTACATGTTTCTTCTTATTCAGTAAGTTTTTACCTGTAATCAATATGTCAGAGTTGAAAGCCATCTTAAAAAATAGAGAATAATCATTTTAAAATTGAATAGATGATAGATAGTAAATTATATTTAGATAAAAATAAAACAGTGATGTTCGGGATTTTCGAAAACCCGGATAAATTCCTTGACACTGTTGCAAAAGTGAATGCAAAAGGTGCTAATATTTTAGATTGCTATACACCATTTCCGGTGCATGGTATCGAAAAGGCTATGGGTTTAAAAAGATCCCGTTTGCCAATTGTATCTTTCATTTGTGGTTGCTTAGGTTTTTTAAGTGCCGCTACACTTCAATATTATATCATGGCTTACGATTGGATCATGGTAATTGGTAACAAACCATCGATTGGTGTGAGTTGGGTGCCTGTATTGTTTGAGTTAACCATCTTGTTCACTGCATTTGGAACTGCCATTACTTTCTTTATTAGAAATAAAATGTTGCACGGCAAATTGCCAATGGAAAGAATTGACATGAGACAAACAGATGACAGATTAGTAGTAGCGATTGCTACCGATGCTGATAATACCAACAAATCTGAATTATCTGCAATGCTTTTCTCAGGTGGTGCAGTAGAAGTAAAAGAGAGAACAAATCATGGATACGATGATTTCTCTGATGTAATGATTAACAATAACGGAACAGTAATCGCCTAAATAAAGTTTAAATAAAGTAATGAAGCAAAATATATTTATAATTATCGGTGCGGCATTGGTTACTTCGCTTTCATCTTGCTGGATGAAATCTGGAGGTAACGATACAGGATATGAATATGCACCCGATATGTATTACTCAAAAGGGTACGAGCCTATGTCACAATTTAGTGATAGTAGCAAATACCGTTACAATCCTTATTTCATGACCATGAGAGAGCCTGTTAAAGGGAGCGTTGCCATCGGTCAATTAGATTACCAATACCCATTTGATAATACTGCCGAAGGTTATGAAGCCTCAGCAAGTTTACAAATGCCAGGTTTAACCTTGAACGAGCAAATAGAAGGTGAAAGATTATACGGCATTTATTGCGCTGTTTGCCATGGCGAAAAAGGTGGTAACGATGGTACTGTTTCTTCAAAACAAGCTACTTTAAAACCAAGCTGGGCAAACTACCAAGACAAATACGTAAAAGAATTGCCAGTGGGTAAAATTTACCATACCATTACTTACGGTAAAAACAACATGGGTAGCTATGCTTCTGCTGTTACGCCTAAAGACCGTTGGGCCATTATCGCTTATGTTAAACGCCTAAGCATGATGGATAGTTTAGGTAACATGCCAAAAGCTGTTTATATCGAATCAGCGCCAGTTGCTGCTGCAGTTGTAGCTGATACAATAAAAAACCCTGAGCCAGCAACCCCTGCGAATAGTTCATCTAGTACAAGTAATCATTCTAATCATAACAAGCATTAAATATGAGCCACGGACACGATATACATATCAAACAAGAGAATTTTGTATTCTCTTCTAAAACAAAGAATTTTTGTTATGCATTAATAGTGATAGGCGCTATTTTGACTGCCATTGGTATTTTTACTTTACCAAAAGCAGAAGATCATAAAGCTGCTGGTCACCAAACAGAAATGGCTGCTACCGAGCACCACACTGATGCAGCTTCTGCTGAACATCACGTGGCTGCTGAAGAGCACGCAACCAATTACCAAAACATCCATGGTGTTGATACTTTTAGAGACAATGAGCAAATTCACGGTGTACCTGCAGAGCATGCAAAACCAATTGCTACTAGAATCTGGACCAACCTTTTATTAAATGGATACCTTATACTTTTAATTTCTGCATGTGGCTTGTTCTTCTTTGCATTGCAATACATTGCAAATGCAGGTTGGGCTACTTTGTTAATCCGTATTCCGCAAGCCATTAGTACTTTCTTGCCGGTTGGTGCTTTAGTTATCTTAGCGGTATTCTTTATCGATGGTGAAAATATTTACCACTGGGTACACTACGAACACCAGCACATTGCAAAAGGTGCAGCGGGTTACGATGCTATCTTAGATGATAAATCATGGTTCTTGAATACCAAATTAATCGTTGGATTCTTAATTGCTATCCCTACTATTTGGTGGTTATTTGGCAAAAAATTAAGAGGCCTTTCATATAGAGAAGATTCAGAAGGTGGTTTAATGTTCTTTAAAAAATCAATTACTTTCTCTGCAGCCTTTACCATTTTCTTTGGTTTTGGTTTATCAATCTTCAGTTGGGTAGTAATGATGAGTGTGGATGCACACTGGTACAGTACCATGTTCTCTTTGTATAACTTTGCAACGGGTTGGGTAACTTGTATCTCTATCATTGCTTTATTTGTATTGTTCTTAAAACGCAACGGCTATTTAACATTAGTAACCGACGAGCATATTCACGATTTAGGTAAATTCATGTTCGCCTTCTCAATTTTCTGGACTTACCTTTGGGTATCTCAGTTCTTGTTGATTTGGTATGCGAACATTCCTGAAGAAACCATCTATTTCTACAAACGTTGGGAAATGCCTTTCAAGATTAATTTCTTCTTCAACTTGGTAATGAATTTCTTAATTCCATTCCTAGTATTGATGACCAGAAACGCAAAACGCAATCCGAAAATTTTAACCTTCGTTGCTTTGTGTATCATCATCGGTCACTGGAACGATATGTACTTAATGATCATGCCTGGTACTTTAGATCACCAAGCGGGTATCGGTGCATTAGAAATTGGAATGACCATTTTGTTTGCAGGTGTATTCATCTATTGGGTACTTACAGCGCTAAGCAAAAAAGGATTGGTGCCTGTTAACCACCCTTATATTGAAGAAAGTGCTCACCACGATGTGGGAGTATAATCCTCAACCATAAAATATTAAAAAGGCAGTATGATTTTCATACTGCCTTTTTTTATGGGAGAAATTTAGGTATGCAATGAATGCATGTCAGTAAGAAATGATTGGGGAATTACAAACTACTCTCAAACTCATTGATAACACTCTGTGGTGTTACCAAAATGCTTAGACTTACCAAGCGTTCGATAAGTGAAGACAATCTTATTTTATCTTTGATTTTGAAGGCCAAGAGATAAAGCAAGGCATCGGAGGTTAGGAACATCATCTTTTTAATATCGGTGTTCCAAGAAATATAATTGATGAATTCGCTGTGATTCGATTCGAATGCGCTGCACACCAACATAAAGCCTACCTTCTTATAACCTTCGCGCTTTAAGTCGCTACAATGGTCGTTAATGGCCTCTTTTAAGGCACGGTCGTCGGTGGTATTAAAGTAAGTGCCGCTATCGAGTTTAGTATCTACAATAAAAGCTAAATTCTCTTCTCTGAACTTTACCAAACAATACGGATTCTTGCGCACCCCTTGTGGTAGAATGGTGATTTCGAAATCGAGTTGTTTAAAGGCTTCGGCAACAGTTGGTTCGAATAAAGCTTTGTCGAGTTTGGTGTCTGCTTGACTGAATTCAAACAAACGGGCCACTTTTGGAATCAAATAATCATATACATCGAATTGCACCACTTGGTTCACCGCCTCAATTGGTTTCACTGGTTCGGCCTTTGGCAAAATCACTTCTTCAACAATAGTTTTTTCAACTGGAGAAGGTGCTTTCACACTGTTCATCACCGGTGCTTCTTCAGCTTCAACCGGTATGTTCGGATTAATGATGTTCGAATATTTGAAATTCCAGAAGGTGTGTTCTACATCCCAATTGGAAATGTCTTTTTTGCTGTGTTCTTTTAATATGTCCTTGATTTCTGCATTCAAGTTGTAAAAGAAATCGTAGTTGGCTTTTTGTGAGGTTTGGTCTTTCCAAATGCCAATTTCTCTAAACCCATTGATGAGCGAAGAATATAGAATTGGCCATTTACTTGGATTGTGCACCTGCCAAAAGTAGGAGAGGAAATAACCAACAGAACCAGGATATGGCACTTTGCGTTTGTCTTCGGCTACTAAGAAAATAGCATTGGTGAATTTTTCTAGCTCCTCTATTTTTTTGAAAGCGTCTTTTAAATCTTTTGGTTCGGCAATCACTGTTTTTAAAAGTGCTGCCAATTTATCAATGCCTTGTTCGTTCGATTTCAACAATTGGTTGAAATACATTTGACCCATTTTGGCACTGAAATTCCATAGGTTGTTATGGCGATTGAAAATATCGAGGGCCGCTTTGAATTCGTAAATGGTGATATCCTCGTTAATAAAATCGCGAATAATCACTTTAATAACCTCTATGGCTTCTAAACGGCTGTTATCAATATTATTGACCATATGGCCATTCGTATCGGTAACAAAATGATTGGCATTTAGATGCTCATCCCATATTTCAATTATTTGCTTTTTAGAAAGTTCGTCCATTTGAAATTAGAGATTGAGGGCGTAATTGAAAAAAGTAAATTGGGCTAAAATTAGAATTTTCTGAATTGCTGTAAAAATTAGTTAATGGTTTATTAACCAAATTTATAAAGTGCAATAAATTCAAAAAAATGAATTGTAACCAATTGAAAATCATGCTTGGAGCGGTAAGCAATAGGTTCTTTAAAATTAAGGGCATTTTAATGACAGAGCCAAGTGGTCTGCAAGGTGATATTTTGAAATAAAGCACCAATTTAACTCCTTTGTTTACAGCAGTGTACAAGTCAAAGCGAGGCTTTGAAGCAATAAATGAAATAAATGTTTCCAACGCAGTTTTAGTTGGGCAAATATGCTAAAATTTTAAGTAAATTGTACTATTTCTAAGCATTTATTTTTAATTGTTTAGTATTTTAATCTGTGTTTCATTCAGATGATTTGTTAGTATTTTATTACTACTTTTATTCAATTAATTGGAAATATGGAAGTTGTAAATCGTTTTTTAGAAAAAGTGATAAGTTTATCACTATGAAATACTTAGGTAAATTTTATGCTTTTGGGGATGCAGGATGGGCTTAGAATACAGGTACAATATTCCCAAGCATAAAAAAAGCCCATCATTTTTGATGGGCTTTTTTTATAATTATTTAATAATCTGATATTTATTCAATCACTAGCTTTTGGAATACACTGCCAGTAGTGGTTTGAATTAAGACAGTATAAATGCCTTTTGATAGTTCGCTAATGTTAACTTGACCTTGGTTGTTGTTGATGCTGCTGCTTAAAACAGTTTTACCAGTAACATCAATTAAAGCGATGTTTTCGATGGTGGCGTTTTGAACACTTACATTTAAAATATCTTTCGCTGGATTTGGATACATTTTTAAACCAATGCTCTCGATGTTTTTAACGTTCGAAGGTTGGTTGGTATTCAAATTCAAAATGCTAATTGCTATTGGACTGAAAGTATTTAAAATAGTATCAATGTATAAAAGGGCTCTAGGGCGGGCATTGGTAGGCGCAAACAATGGTGCTTTGTTGTACCAACCGTAAGGCTCGAAACCAGCACCTATGAATGGAAATAAACCTGCTTTTGTACCACTGATACCTGCAGCAACAATTGGGGCGTTGATGCCTAAATTATTCGCAGTTAATATGAAACTGTTAGAGCCATCTACTGTAGTGATAGGGGCAAATGTACCAGCATTTTTTACAATACCTCTGTTATATGGCGTTGTTGGGTCTTTCACACCGTGGAATGCAATGATTGGCGCATCAGCTTTTGACATGATAGACGTATCAGCAATGGCACCACCTAAACTCAATACCAAGTTTGGACGAGAATTATAACCTTTGTGGTTACCTGCATAAAATCCACCTAATGAAACAGTATCAATTACAGAGTTTCCTACTGAATCTAAAAGATTAGGGGCTAAAATATCGCTGCCTTTGTCTAAACTGTTAGCATGCAATGCCACATAAGCACCAGAAGATGATCCACCAACTACAATTTTGTTACCGTCAATGTGGTAAACATTGGCCATTGAATCGATGCTTTTGCGCATGTAACGCATCAAAGTTCTGCTATCTTGTGTAGCACGGTAAACCGCACGCATAATGGTAATTTTTTGAGTGTTAGAACTCGGTGAGTTAGCAACCCAACCTAAACGGTGTGTAGCTGCAATGGCTACCCAACCGCGTTTCGCCAATTGTCTGCACATTTCAACCATGGCACTGTCTCTTCTTGTGCCTAGGAAAGCACCACCGTTGCTAGGGCTAGCAGCATTGATACTTGCAGGTAAAAAACTACCTGAGTGGAATAAAATGATAACAGGACGATTTTTAAGTGTATCGAAACTTGGATTCGCATGGTAAATGTCCATTTTCAAAGGAACATTTACTGCAGGACTGAAGTTTAAAGCCGAACCGTAAACGATGTTCGTGTCAACTTTGATTTGCGCATCTGTAAAAACAGCTTGCTTAAATCTGTTGGTTTGGGCATTTACTGTTACTGAAAATGCGCAAATTAATAAGAGGAAGTAGATTTTTCTCATGTTATTTAATTGTTATAATTGGTTCAAATATGGGTTAATTTTTAGTTTAAATAAATAGGTGTTTATAATTTGTCTAATTCAATTAATAAGCTGATGTAGGCCATTCTGCCGATTCTTGGACCGCCATATACTTGGAATTTCATGTTATTGAAGATGTTAGAGGCGCCAATTTTTAAAGTCGCATCCAATTTTTTTATTTTCTTATTCACCTGCACATCTACCATGTCGTAAGTTGGTACCATGCCTGTAAATTGTGGTGAACCTTCGTATAAAAAGCCTTGTATCCATTTGTAGTTTATATTGAAACCATAACCATCCCAAAGACCTTCAACAGCCAAGGGTTTTTCTTTGGTCGATTTTCTTAAGCACAAATCGGTGCCGCCAAAGCCAATATTGTATTTGTGCTCTGGTGTATTAAAGGCTGGAATAATAGGGTCAGTAGAACCTTTTCTATCCAATTTGTTCCAACTGTAATTGCCCGAAAGGTTATAGTTTTTATTCAAGAAAGAATTAATGCCAATTGAAAATCCTTGGGTCGTTACCATATCAGTAGCATTGGCCGTGATTCTATAAAATTGAAATGGTTTAGAACTCAAACCGATTTCTGGGGCCGAACTCAACAATCTAAATCCAAGAAAATCTTTGTACCAACTGTGGTAATAACTCATGTCTACAAAAACATTTTTAATGGGCTCACCTTTGTACCCAATTTCAATGCTCTTTACTTTCTCTGGCACAATCGGTTTTAAACTCACCCATTTCAATAAACTGCGGTCGGCTCCCAATGAGTTTAAATAGTTAAACAAACTAGGAATCTCCACCAAGCTATCTACCCCTTTGATATTGCCCAACAAAATGGCGCGCCCTACATTGTAATACAAATATTGGTCTTGGAGTGTAGGATTGCGAATGGCCGAAGTGAGCGACAATCTATAAAAATGTTTTTTGTTTTTTGAATTCAAAACAGCCGAAGCAGCAGGCGAGAAGAGATAGCTAAAGTTTCTGTTTTTATCGAGTCGTGCGGCAAAGGTTAACTTTAATCTTTCCTTCATCATTTTGCGTTCTAATTGTGTGAACGCACCAAACTCGTGGTTGAAGATTTGGCGGCCGCCAGTATCAATAAAAATGGTACCTCTCGAGTTGGGGGTATACAATCTAAAATTACCACCACTGGTAAGTTCATTGCCGCTGAACCGTACTTTTTTCTCACCCATAATGTGGTACAGGGCCGACTTGTCATAAAATCTAGAACCCCCATTTAAGTAGGAAGAATTGCTAGTTATTTCATTAAAGGCTTTGATAAAATCGGGTGTACCTGGTACCAAACGATCGGCTCCAAAAATACTCGCTGCATCTGCAAATTTGCGGGCCAATTGGTGCCATTGGCGCAATAAATCTTGGGTGCTGCCTAAGCCAATTAAACTATCGGAGGTGGCGCGGTTCGAGAACTTAACAGGTATTTGATTGTAAACAGTGCCTGAACCAGGAATGGTTTTAAGCAATGGAAATACTTCGTTGGCATAGCCTTCTACATAATCGGATAAGTATTGTCCATCGGTTTTAACTCTGTTTTGTAAGAGCACGGCAGTGAATACTGCATCGTATGAATTGCCTGCATTTTCGCGCGTGGCATAGGTGCGAATAAACCAATTGTTTTCTTTTAGCAATTCGAATTTGTATTGTTGAAACACAATGTCTTTTAAACTGTAGCGGTTGTCGCCTTGGTATACTGTGGTGCCATACCCTAAATTATAACCTGCAATGGCTTTTACATTGTTTTTGAATTTATAATGAAAGGCACCATTCACTTTGAGGTTGCGGGTATTGTAGTCTACCAAGTCGATTTCGTTGTAACCCGTCCTGTGAAAAACGCCTAAGCCAGGGTATTCCCAACGGAAAGTGCCACCTGTAAAATTATTGGTTTGTGTGGTTAGGTTTTCATCACCATAACGGTTCACAGCATCGTAACCACCAGGGTTGGTACTCAACTGATTACTGCCATTGGTTTGACTGTAATTGTCGGCCACCCAATCGTAAGCTCTAAAATACATGAAGCCTATTTTAAAAGCAGCTCTGTCTTTGCCAGCTTTGTCTTTAAAAACTTTTGCATATCGAATTTGCGATTCAAATAAATTGCGTTCACCCGATTTCATTTGCACGGTTAAACCGCGGTATTTAAAAGGGTCTTTGGTGGTCATGCTAATGACCCCATTGAATGCATTGGGGCCATAAGTGGCACCGTTGGCGCCAACAATGATATCGGCTTTTACTAAATCGATGTCTAAGGCACCCGCAAAATTGCCTAATGAAAAATTCAAACCTGGCGCTTGGTTGTCAACCCCATCGAGCAATTGCAAACTGCGCACAGGACGTGTACTATTAAATCCACGGGTATTGATAATGCGAAAACCCATGCTGGCCGAGGTTAAGTCGACACCTTTTAAATGACCAAGTCCTTCATAAAAGTTAGCAGCCGGTGTTTCCTTAATGGCTGCAAGTCCCATCGATTCTACAGTTACGGGCGATTCTTTGCGCTTGTCGTTGAGTTTTTTGGAAATGATTTTACCTCCACCAATTTGATAGGGCTTATCTAATAAAGTATATACAAGTGTTTTACTGAAAGTTTTAAGGGTGTCGTTTTTGCCTTCAAAAGAGACATGCGAAAGCACGATTATAACAGGGAGCTTACCTGTATAGTTGAAATTAAAGCTGCCATCGAAACCAGTGGTTGTAATATAATTGCTGCTATCGATGCGAATCTGAACATTTGGAATTGGTTCGCCTTTAACATCTTTCACCAAGCCTTTGATGGTTTGAGAATGTGTAAAAGAAATCAATAGAAAGGATAAAGAGAGTAATATTAGCCTCATAAATAAAAGGTAATATTAAGTTAAGTTTTTAAATTAACCATATTTTGATGTCCATTTGATGGTCCTAAAAAATGTTAATTATTATTTTGCAAAAATTAACCGCTATGAAATAAGTTGGTTAGCTAGTCAAATAGAAAATAGAATTGTTAAAAAATATTTAAAAGAAGATGAAGATAGAATTATTTGTCTGCAACAATTCGAAATAAAGTTTGTTATTTGTATTAAATATTCAATTACAATGTTTAAGAAAATTTGGAGTTACCTCACCTTTAAAAAACAACCTGAATTCGAACAGGCCGACAAAAGCTATTTAAAAATGATGCATGGCATTAACCGCATTTCAATTCTTATGTTTTTAATAGGCATGATTGTGGTCATCATAAAAATTGTAAGACTTTAAGGGTTTGGTACTATTTCTGTAGCAATTAAAAACATGCCTCTAAAAGTTGTTTTCATTTTGCTTTTGCATTGCACTTTTACCAGTGTCTTTGCCCAATCGCAGCAAGTAACCCTCAGTGATTTTGCATTCGATGAGAAGGCAAAAAAACTACAAGCCATTGTAGCAGTCTACAAATATCCGAAACAACCATTCGAAGATCCTCGCCTAAATGGGGTGGAATCGAAACAAATGGCCAAAACTTTTACGGCTGTTTTACCCGACTTAAAAGGTGCAAGAGACACCTGCTATGCCTATTTTTATTGCGGTGGCGTTGCTAAAAATTCCGGTTTGCAAGGTTATGTGTTGGCTATCTTAACAAATAATAACCGCGGTGCGCAACCCTGCAACATTTGGATAGATAGAAACTTTAATTTAGATTTAACAGATGATGGGCCGCCCATTGTCTATAACTACAATACGCCTCATTATGACATTGTATTTGAAAATAGTGAGAACAAGGACGCCAAATACACCATTCGCATCAGCCGTTTTCCATTTAATTACAATTCAAAATACTTGGCCATGCTCGATGAATTTTACAAAGAGGGCAGTGGTACTAAACAATTTGCTGGTGCCTTTTATTCCTTCAAAGAAGAACGTTTAAACGTAAAGGCAGGCGATTATTTATTGGGCAACGATAGTTTTAGAATTGCATTGAAAGATGTGAATTGCAATGGTATTTACAGCGAGGTTGGGGTAGATCAAGTAATTATTGGTGATTATAAAAGCACCACTTTGCTCGATCAAAAAATACCAATCGGTATGCAAAAAGGACTCACCTATTTTGAGCGCAATGGTAAACGATTTACGATTGGTGCTTTGGACGCCTTGGGTAAATTTTTAACTGTTTCAATCGATGCGAATGCAAAAATTAAAAACGCCTTGCGCATTGGTAAAAAAATTAAACCCTTCAAATTTATAAGCACCGAAAAAGATGGCAAGAAAATCGCCATTCGGAAATTTAAAAAGAAACC